>QMKT01000116.1 GCA_003646505.1 Campylobacterota bacterium | reverse complement strand
CTTACAAACAAAAATAAAAATAATGAACGTATCATGATGAATTCATGTTATAAAACGATTAACAATCCAGAAGCAGATGATCCTAATATCGTTAAAGTAGTTACAGATAAAGAGGATATCGCTTTATATTTTTCAAGAGCAAAAATACCTTATCCACGAGACCATCATTTTGACAGTTATAAAGGACATCTTGGTATTTATGGCTTTACGGTCAGATCACTACGTCAATTTTGTACGCTCTCCTCTTCTCCACTTGAACATATAGAAAAACTAGAGCAGCTTAGAGCACTTTATCATGGATATGATGTTGCAATGACAGAGGTAAAAACAGAGAGTTTTGGTATAGATACACCTGAAGATCTAGAAAAGGCTATTAAACACCATATACTTTAATAGCCTTTTCTACGCATAGAAAAAGAGAGAAGATTCTCTTTTTCCTTTAACTTTTAACCGCTTTACCCAGATCCCACATAGGCATAAAGATTCCAAGAGCCATTAAAAGGACTAATCCAGCAATAAAGAACATCATAATTGGTTCTATATAGGCAGAGAGGTTATCGATCAAGTCTTGAAATTCCATGTCATAATACTGTGTTACTTTATCAAGCATTGCATCAAGTTGACCACCGGCTTCACCAGCTTTGATCATTTGCAACAACATATTCTGATAAAGCCCCGTAATTTTAAAGGCTTCTGCCAGGTTCATACCACGTCCGATATTGGCATTCACACTCAAAAGCTGCTCTTTGATCGCAAGGTTGTCAACCATGCCCACAGCGGTATCCAGTGCTTCTGATACAGGAATACCAGACTTGACAAGTTCGCCAAAGACTAGATTGTATTTATGCATAGTTGAAAGGTATATTGCTTTATTGATAAGATAAAATTTTGGATGAATTAATATCTTATCTACTTTGTATTTAAAGTCATCATTATTCTTGTAAAAAAACTTCAATGAAAAAATGGCGGCGGCTAAAAGTATAAGAATATACAAACCATAATTACTGAAGGCCCACTCAAGCTTTAAAAGTATTTGCGTGGGAAGAGGGAGTTCTGTCTTAAATCTAGCAAAAATATCTTTAAATTTTGGTACAACTACCATAATAAGTATAGTAAAAGCAATACCCATTGCAGCCAATGTAATCATAGGACCACGGATTGCTTTTTTAAATTTTGCTGTATTATCTCTAATATCTTCCAAAATATTTGCAAGTTTGTGATACGATTCAGAGATGTTACCTGTTCTCTCTCCCAGATTTGTCATAGCCAATGCCACATGTCCAAACTGATTTACATAAGGTTCCATAGAATCAGACATGCTGTTCCCCGAAAGAATATCACTATTCATTTTTAAATATATCTCTTTTAACTGCTTGTTCTCAGTATTATCTGCAACATCCTCTAAAGTATCATTAATAGGTATACCCGCATCCGTCATAACAGCTATCTGCCTAATGGTAGATATCTTGTCATTAATGGGGATCTTCCCTTTCATACCTTCTTTTAATCCAGAGAAAAGATTAGAGATCGTATCTTCAAGCGGTGCAGCTGTTTCCAAAGCCTTCATTACCATAGCATTTGGAAACTTTTCTTTGGCTACTTTGATCGCAGACATTTTATTGTCAGCTTTCATTGTCTCTTCTCTTTTCTTACCTTTTTCCATGATAGTTATTTTAAAATATTTCATATTATAACCTTGCTACTCTATAAATTTCTTCGATCGTTGTTTTTCCCTCTAATGCTTTATTCACACCATCTTCAAACATATTAATAAACCCTTCTTTCATAGCCAGATTGGTCATCTCTTCTTTGGAAGCACTGTTTGCTATGAGCCTAGAAAAAGGCTCACTAATGGTCAACACTTCAGAGATCATTTCCCTACCTGCATATCCGCCATGCCCACACTCCTTACAGCCTTCGCCTACATAAAATGTGGGGTTTTCAGGAAGAAATTGCTTAACATCTCTTAAGAGTGTTTCTGGAAGCACTGTTTCTTTTTTACAGTGTGTACAAATTTTACGAACAAGTCTTTGCGCTTGTATTGCGACCAAGGCCCCAGATACCAAATACTCTTCTATACCCATATCCAAAATTCTTGTTACAGCAGAAATAGCATCATTTGTATGCAACGTAGAGAGTACAAGGTGACCGGTGAGTGCAGCTTGAATGGCAATACGTAAAGTTTCCTTATCTCTGATCTCCCCTATCATAATCTTGTCTGGATCCTGTCTTAATATGGATCTTAGCGCATCAGAAAAACTCAACCCTATACTTGCTTTTACCTGCACTTGTTGTAGGCCACCCATTTGATATTCCACTGGATCTTCAACCGTAATGATCTTATCTTTCACATCTTTAATGGCATTTAGCGCACCATACAGCGTAGTCGTTTTACCCGAACCTGTTGGTCCTGTAACAAGTACGATCCCATAAGGTACTTTAATTGATTCTGAGAATCTATCATAACAAAATTTACTCATACCGGCATCTTCAAGTCTGATCATGGCTTTGGATTTATCCAAGATTCTTAAAACGATAGATTCTCCAAAGATAGTCGGAAGAGTTGAAACCCTAAAGTCAAAATCTTTTTTAGAGACAGTTGTCGAAAATCTTCCATCCTGAGGTTTTCTTTTTTCTGCTATATCCAAATTGGAAAGTAGTTTCATTCTTGAAGCTAATGGATTAAAGATATCTTTGTCAAAGGTAAAACTTTGACGTAACATTCCATCTACACGTGTCCTTACTATACATGATTTTTCTGTAGCTTCAATATGAATATCACTTGCCCCGGCAAAAATAGCTGATTTTAAAATGATCTCGATCAGTTTTAAAACTGCTGGTGATTCTTCAGATTCTTCAGAACCACCTTCCAAACTTAAATCTTTACGTATATCAGTTACTAAACCTTTGATGCTTTCATTAATTTCAAGACGCTGCAAATGTGCACTGATCTGTGATGGCTTTGATATGGCAATACGAATTGGTTTCTTTGGAAAAAGTCTTTGTATGGCATCTTGTGCAGCCATATCAAGAGGGTCATCAAATACAATAAGTACATTCAGATCTGTTTCTTCAATGGGGATGATATTGAACTTAAGCAACTGTCTATAAGGAACTTGCGCAAACAGTTTCATATCGATCTCAATATCATCTAAGTCAGCATACTCTACATGCAAGGTTTTTGCAACTTCTTGAATAATAGGAATAATATTGATCCCTTCAATTTTTTCAAGATGCGCTAATGTAATGACTCCTTGTCTTATCTTTTTAGCTAAAAATATATCTACAGTATGCTTATCGATCATTTTTTCAGCTAAAAGATTTGCAAAAGAGATTTTCTTAGGAGGTCTACTTTTTACTAGCGTAGAGATCGCATCTTTAGTAATAAGATTCTCTTTAAGCATGATTTCAATGAGTTTTACCATTTTAACACTCCCAATATAACTGACTTTAAGTATAACATTAAATAATAATATATAGTTTTAGAATTTGCCATTCTCAATACTATATAATAATTTCTTAGCCTCATGTGAATTTGATTTTTTCATATATGCTGTTAATATATTTCTTGCTTCATTTTTTCGGCCCAATTTCATCTTGGACTTTACAAAAATGAGCATACTCTCTTCTATATTAGGATTGACTTTATTTGTCTCTAATGCCCAATATTCCGATTTTTTATAATTCCCTTTTTTATAATAACTTCTCGCTAAAAACAATGAGTCATCAGTATCATGGGATCGTTTAAAACGATTCTCTACATCTTTATAGGCAGTTATATTAGTTGTTTTAATAATATCTAAATGTATTTTTTTTCTCGCTTTTCCTGACCTGCTGGAACGTCCCTCGTCTTTGCCATCAAGTATAGGAATATCTACAAGAATATTCGCAGGAGCATCTTCAACACTCTCACTTTTATCTATGACTTGCTTGTCAACTTCTATTCTCATTAACGGACCATTCACAACGATATTACTCTTGGTATGCTGTACATTTTCACTCTTCACTTCTTTAAATGAAACACTGCTTTTAAGCGTATAAAAATAAGCACTAAGAGAATTGAAGTTTATTTTGCTGCTACTTGAAAAGAAGAAGATCAGAAAAAGTAAAACAAGAAAAATAATAATACCTAAATACCAAGGTCTCTGCTTTTTTTTTCTATATTTCTTCCACTCTTCTTCTAATGGTCTAATATCATACATTGATATACCCCAATTTTAACGCTGACATTTCAATGATCTTATGATGAATATGCGTATAATTTATTTTTGAAGGTTCATTTTTATCATAATATTCACAAATTTCAAAAATTGTGAACAGAAGTTTATTACATTCTCTATAGTTTCCATTGGTAAAGCGATATATCAATTTCATGTCTTTGGCTTTAATACTATTTGCAATTTCAAAGAGATTCTTTTTTAAAAGTTTTTTATGTATATAAGCTGTCTGATCTTCTTTTGTTGCATTTTTAAGTTCGATCACTTCCCATATACGAGATTGAAAATGTTCTTTTGCAATAAGATCTTCATCCTCTGTTTTGTGTAAAGAAACAACAAATTTAACCGCACGGCTATCAGAGATCAATCGTATTTTTTCCATCATATCAGGACCATACATTTGTGCCTCATCCAAAAGAATAATAATTTCTCTTTTTCCTCTTAAACCTTGGCAAAACTCAACTAAAGCAGAAAAATTGACCTCTGAATTACTAGGAAGATCTTTTTGCGTTAAGACTTTAAACAATTTATGGAAAAATTCTTTTTCGTTCACTGCAGGTGTATCAAAATAGTGAATTTCTTTTTGATGTTTTAATTTTTCTTGAATACGGTTAAGCAGGATACTTTTACCCGTACCAGGTTTTCCAAAAATCAAAATCATCTTTAAGGGTTTGTCCAAACTGTATTCCAGCTGTTTATAGGCTGCAACAGAAGAATCTAAGTCAATGTAGTCCTCAATATCAACTGAATCTACAAAGACATTCTTCGCAGCTTCATATCTACTTTTCATTAAGTTTCGTATATCCTAAATCTTTTAAAGAAACAGATTTTGAATTTCTAACAATATGTGGCGTAATGATAAATACTAACTCTTCTATCTTCTCAATTTTTTCTTCACGCTTAAACAAATATCCAAGACCAGGAATGTCACCCAATAATGGTACTGAATTAGACTCGATACCTGTTCTTCGTGAAATCAACCCTCCAAGAATCGCATGTTCACCATCCTTTACTTTAATCACAGAAGCAATTTGTCTTCTTACTAAGTCAGGTGGAATAGTTCTAGCAGCGCCCCCTGGTTGAACGGTATCTATCGCATCAGAAACAGATGGATTGATCTTTAAAGTGATCCATCCGTTACCATCAATTTCTGGTGTGATATCGAGTAAAATACCTGAGAAGACAGAATCGACCAATTCACCTTCAGCGGCTACTGCTCCTCCACCGCCACTTGCCGTACTGCTCGACTTAATTTTATAAAAGAGTTCTGTACCCACAGAGATCAATGCAGGTTGATTATTCAAAGTCATAACACGTGGGCTTGATATCGATTTCACATCTCCTTGCGTAGATAAGAATTTCACAACTTCAGTTACTTCAGTACTACCGGTCACACTCATTATCTTTGCACCTGTTGGTTCTGATCCTTCTGCAAATGTAGCTTCTGTAATTCCAGCTATATTATCAAAAGTATAGGCTGCGACATTTTTTTGTGCCATTGCTAATGTATTGATCGTCACATTTTGTAAGGTATACAGTTGTGCCCAGTCAACACCCGCTGAGCTACTGTCATCAAAACTAACACTCATCATTCTTACATCGATCATTACTTGCGACTTGATCTGTTTTGTCATAGTATGTACATATCTCGCTACCCTATTGATCTGTCTCTCGGTCCCTGTAACAGTGAGCATTCCTGCTTCAGCGTTAATGATTGGTGCTAAAGGATTGTATTCCCATACTTTACCATCAGGTCCTGTCCATGTATCTCCAGTTTTAGTATAATGTATACTTCCATCTGCTGCACCTATCAGAATACGCTGAATCTCTTTTTCAACAGTTGTCCAGAACATGAACTCATCATTACTTTCAATGCTGATACCTGTTTTAGATAATGAAGTACTATTTTCTCCTCCACCTCCACCTGCTCCACCTGCAGCATTGTTTGAATT
>QMKT01000115.1 GCA_003646505.1 Campylobacterota bacterium | reverse complement strand
TTTACATCGTCCCATTTTCGTACATGGCACGCATTTTTTCTTTATCTTTTTCTCTTTTAAGTTTCGTAGCTTCTTTTTCTCTAAAGCTACCTACTGAGAACCCAAGCCACATCAAGATAGGTGATGCCACAAAGATTGATGAATACGTACCCACAACAATACCAACAAGTAATGTGAATGCGAAGCCATGGATGATCTCACCACCAAAGACAAAGAGTGTTAAAACAACAAAGAATGTTGTCAAAGATGTCAATGTTGTACGAGAGAGTGTACGTGTCACAGATTCATCGATGATAGCACCAAGATCTGGATTTTTAATGGTTCTAATCCCTTCACGAATACGGTCAAATACAATAATTGTATCGTTCAAAGAGTACCCAAGTATCGTAAGAAGTGCTGCTAAAATGTCAAGGTTTACTTCAACATTAAACAGAACGATCATTCCCATAGCGATGGTAATATCGTGCACAAGTGCTAATACAGAGGCAATAGCAAAACGCCATTCAAATCTAAATGATACATAAAGCAAAATACCTATGATCGCGATAAGCATCGCCGTAAAACCTTTGGTACGTAACTCTGAACCTACTTTTGCCCCTATCATATCCACACGTCGTACTTCAAGTTTACCTGTCTCTTTAAGCAAAAGGCTCACTTTCGCACCTACATCTTCACCTAGAATCTGGGAAGATATTTTAGTACGTATGACTACTTCTTCCTGACTTCCAAAGAAAGTAACCGAAGCACCTTCATATGCCTTATCTGTACTGAGTGCATCCCTAATCTTCTCGATGGGTGCTTCACTTTCATATTTAACTTGTATCAATGTACCACCGGCAAAATCAACACCAAGGTTAAATCCTTTAGTGACTATCAGTCCAAAAGACAAGAGTAGCACGGCAATGGAAAGCAAACCAAAACGTTTACTTTTACTCATTAACGAGAGCGATTTTTTATATTTAAAAACTTCCATTATTTTGCTCCCTCTTGTTTAATACCAAACCAAAAGTTTAGTTTCTTTTTACCTATTTTAGGCAGTATCCACTGGTAGATCCCATGTGTTCCTACTATCGCTGTGAGCATAGAAGCCGCAATACCGATACCCATCGTAATTGCAAACCCTTTAATCGCTCCCGTTCCATACACCACAAGTACAATAGCTGCAATAAGTGTGGTAACGTTTGCATCAAAAATAGCAGTAAAGGCATTGTTATACCCATCTTCTATGGACTTTCCTATAGACTTTCCTTGATGCAATAATTCACGTATACGTTCATTTATAATAACATTGGCATCAACCGCCATACCGACGGTCAGTACAATACCTGCCATACCTGGAAGTGTCAAGGTAGCACCTACTAATGACATCACAGCCAAAATAAGGAAAAGGTTTCCTATAAGTGCGACATTGGCAATAACCCCTGCCATTCCATAGTAAAGTACCATGAAGACAACAACCAAAAGGAAACCAAGCGCTAAAGCAAGTGAACTTGCCTTAATACTGTCTGCCCCGAGGCTAGGTCCTATAAAACGTTCAGACTCTATGATCACAGGAGCCAACAGGGCACCTGAACGTAAAGCTATGGCTAAATCTTGTGCTTCACCAAAGGTAAAGTTTCCTGAAATTTGAACATTACCACCACCAATACGTTCATTAATATTTGGAGCAGAGTAAACCATGTTGTCTAAGACAACAGCCATACGTTTACCCACATATTTACCAGTAAAGTCACCAAATATTTTAGCACCTTGCCCGTTAAGAGCAAAATTGATCACTGGTTGATTTCCTTCATCAAAACCTACTTTGGCATCTGTAAGCATTGAACCATCAAGCACAGGAATCGCACGAACTAAATACTTCTGAGGTGTTTTTACATCTTTGAGTATGACATCCCCAAAACTTTTAGCCTCATTTGCACTCATTGTATCAACTCTTGCTATGCGGTCTTCATCTACAGCCATCAGTTGTAAATGTGCTGCACGTTCAATCAGTGCTTTTAACCGTGCTATGTCAGTTCTATTTTTGATACCTGGTACTTCTACCAAGATCTTATCTTCACCTTGTTTTGCTACCGTAGGTTCTGCCAGTCCAAACTCATTGAGTCTGTTACGTATCGTATCAACTGCTTGTCCGATGGCATCTTGTTGTGTACGTACTTTTTCTTCTTCTGTCATCTCAAGAGAGAAGTTCAAAGACTTTTGAGTAACTACTGTACCTTCTATCTCTTTTTTAAGAAGTGCTGCTGCTTTTGTAACATCATCAGCATCTAAAAGTTCAAAAGTAATAGTACCGTCTTCGTTCATACGTAGATCATCAAAAATAATCTCATCGTCATCAAACAAATATTTTACCGTAGCAGCCATAGATTTAATACGTGATTCAATGGCTACTTCACTTTTGATCCCAAGAAGCATATGTAATCCACCCTGAAGATCAAGTCCCAAAGTGATCTTTTTGCCACTTTCGCTTTGCGTCAAAGAAGGAACTGAAAAAACAATTCCAAAAATAAGTGCAAAGGCAAAAAGAACAACCCTATAATTAAGCGTTTTCACCAATCTCAACCTTTTTTGCAACATATGCTCTGTCTAGCTTTACAATAGTGTCATCATTTAATTTGATTTTGATAAAATCTTCTTCAGGTTTAACGATAACAGCCATAAGTCCACCCGTTGTGATGATGTTATCTCCTTTTACTAAGGCTTCGAGCATTGCTTTATGGGTCTTTTGATGCTGTTGCTGTGGTCTGATGATCAAAAAATAAAAAATTGCGAATAAGATGATGAGGGGTAAAAATGAGCCAAGTTGTTCCATGGAAAGCCTTTATGTATAAAATTTCCCATTATTTTAGCACTTTAGAGATAACAAGAGGCTTTTTCATTGCTCTTTTCAGTTCTGCCTTCATTTACCTTGATCACTGGGGATTATCACACCCTATCCTCAATACATTTTTAGGACTTTTATCTCTCTATTTACTTTTACAGTCAAGTACAAAAACATGGTTTATATCTGGATTTTTTATAGGATTATTCTGGTTTTGGTGGATTGCACTAAGTCTCATCCATTATGAAATGGTCTGGGCTGCACCCATAGAGATCGTTATCATCATGTTAAGTTATGGTGCTATTTTTACATTTATCGCCTGGATAAGTGGTAAGTTTTCCAACCTTCTCCCTTCTCCCTCCCTCCTTCTTCCTTTAACACTAAAAGCCATTGGGCTTTTAGTGTTAAGCTACATTCATCCTTTTTCTTTTGACTGGCTCAAACCTGAACTGATGTTTGTAGAAAGTTATCTTGGCATTGAAAAGTGGCAATTTGCATTCATTCTTATGGGGATGGTACTCAGCATCTGGAAAAAACAGTTTCTCTATCTTTTACTTGTTGTTTTTGCCTACCAACCTACAATACATACACCCTCAACAACAAACAAAGATATAGCACTCATCACAACGCATACTACTGTTCAGGACAAATGGAATAAAACACTGCACCTCGAACAATTTAAACATATTTTCAAACATATTGACCAGGCAATAACTGATAAAAAAACCCTTATTATCTTGCCTGAATCCGTTTTCCCTATCTATATAAACCGCTCACAGAAACTTGTAGACAAACTGAAGAAAAAAGCCAAACAGATTTCCATCGTTACAGGCGGACTCTACTGGGATGGAAAAACACCAAGAAATTCAACCTACATCTTCACAAATAACACCATCACCGTAGCCAATAAAGTCGTACTTGTTCCTTTTGGAGAAAGCAACCCTCTACCTGACTTTTTGAGTGACTGGGTTAATGAAGTATTTTATGATGGTGCAGTAGACTACAAAGCAGACGAAGATGTCATAGACTACAAAATAAATGGTGAAATCTACAGAAATGCCATTTGTTTTGAAGCCACAAGCGAAAAACTTTATGAAGGCATTCCCAAAAACATGATCGTTTTAAGCAATAATGGTTGGTTCATTCCTTCCATAGAACCCACTTTACAAAAACTCTTGTTACAATATTATAGTAAAAAATACGGTACAACCATCTATCACTCTGTCAATATGTCTGACTCGTATATGATACAAAATGGTTTGGTTATAAAGGAGTAACATGGCAAGTTTATGGACAGTACCAATCAAAGGCTACCAATACATCTCTAAAATGTTACCCGCCTCCTGTCGTTATTATCCCAGTTGTTCCGAGTATGCTTCTTGGCAGTTTGAATTCAATGCCCCCCATAAAGCACTTGCCTCAAGTTCCTTGCGTATACTACGATGTAACCAGTTTTTTAAAGGAGGGATTGACTATCCTTTGGTTAATTATAGACCTCCCAAACATCTCTCTATACTCAAATTTAATGCATTTTGTGGCAAAATAGATGTACTCTATTGGCTCGTACCTCAAAGTATGTTGGCTAATCACTCAAAATATTATGTTCTAAAGGACTTCGATGCAATTAACCGCTCCACTTGACATGCACCTTCACCTCCGAGACGGAGAGATGTTAGAAAACATTGCCAAGAGCTCTGCTCATACTTTTTCAGGTGCGATCATTATGCCCAACCTTGTGCCTCCAGTGAGCACTAAAGAAGAAGTTGTTGCTTACAAAGAACGTATTATGAAAGCTGTGGGAGATGAAACATTTACACCTTATATGACACTCTTTTTCAAACCCTCATATGACAAATCTTTTTTAGAGTCAGTGAAAGATGAAATCACCGCCATTAAACTCTACCCTGCGGGTATTACCACCAACTCAGAAGGCGGTGTAAGCGGTTTTGATGTAGAAGAGTTACGTCCGGCACTCACTGCCATGGCTGAACTGAACATACCTCTGTGTGTACATGGTGAGACCAATGGTTTTGTGATGGACAGAGAAGCAGAGTTTGTCAGTATTTATGAAAAATTGGCCACTGCTTTTCCCAAATTAAAGATCATCATGGAGCACATTACAACCAAAGAGAGTGTTCAAGCACTTGATAAATATGAGAACCTCTATGCTACTATTACCCTGCACCATCTCCTTATCACTTTGGATGATGTGGCTGGCGGTATGCTTCAACCTCATCTTTTCTGTAAGCCCATCGCAAAACGTCCCGAAGACAGATCTGCACTGCTTAAGGTTGCACTTGAGGCACATCCAAAAGTGATGTTCGGTTCAGACTCTGCACCACATCCCAGACATGCCAAAGAAGCTTGTGGCTGTGCAGCAGGTGTATTTACTGCACCTATTGCTCTACAAGTACTAGCTGAACTTTTTGAGAAAGAAAACGCTTCTCTGGAAAATCTTCAAGCTTTTGTTTCGGATAATGCACACAGAATTTATGCTGTCACACCTCCAAAGAAAACCATTATTTTAGAAAAGAGATCGTTTAAAGTACCCTCTGATTACAATGGTGTGGTACCTATGTATGCCGATGAAGAGATAGCCTACAGTATTAAAGAAGTACAAAAGTAGGAAGACTTTATCTCCATAACTTGCTTTATGATACGGAAAAGAGGTAATATCGGCTATGATGATAAAAATTATGCATTTAAAGCCTTAACTCAAAAATAATTGGTTAAGATATTTTAACAGTATAGGTAAAAGAAATAAGGATAGTGAATGATAGCAAATAATATTGAAGAACTTATAGGGAATACACCTTTAGTGAGAATCAATACCCTTTCAAAAGAAACAGGTACAACCATCTTGGGGAAATGTGAATTTATGAACCCCACCTCTTCGGTAAAAGACAGAATTGCTGCGAATATGATCAATGAAGCACTCAAGTCGGGAAGTATCGATGAAAATACAACGATCATTGAACCTACAAGCGGAAATACAGGTATAGGTCTCGCTGCCATTTGTGCTGCAAAAGGGCTTAAACTACTCCTCACCATGCCAGAATCCATGAGTATTGAACGTCGTAAGATACTCACACACCTAGGTGCAAAACTGGTACTCACCCCAGCTGCCGCAGGAATGAGCGGTGCTATTGAAAGAGCAGATGAACTTGAACAAGAACTTAAAAATGCCAAAGTACTGCAACAATTCAATAATCCTGACAATCCTGATATTCACCGAAAAACCACAGCGGTGGAGATACTTAACGATACAAAAGAGATAGACATTTTTGTGGCATCTGTAGGTACGGGAGGAACACTGACAGGCACAGCCGAAGTGCTTAAAGAGCAAATATCTGCACTGAAAGTGGTAGCGGTAGAACCTATCACTTCAGCTGTATTGGAAGGAGGACCTGCCGGCCCTCATAAGATCCAGGGTATTGGTGCAGGATT
>QMKT01000114.1 GCA_003646505.1 Campylobacterota bacterium | reverse complement strand
CTTACTCTGCCTATGAGTTCTACGGCCTTTTTCCTTCCATCCTCATTCTCGACACTCGCATACAGTCCTTTTAGGTCTTTATCTGATTCTTGTAGCTGATTTTTCCAGTATAGGGTTTCTTTGGATACTCCCTTTTGAGCATACAAGATATCCTTATACCCCGCAACCACAGCAGGAGCAAACTCAGGTACTTCTATCTTGATATCCAAATTAGCGAATTCTGCCAAAGCATTGAACCCCTTTACCCAAGTGCCATAAAACCCAACCCATTTTTTTTGAAAGTAGTTAATTACTGAACTCCAAGCGACCTTTAAACCATACATAGCTTTTCCAAAAACATTCTGTATCTGAGCCATGCTTTTTCCCCAATCGTCTTCCAGAAAATCACCTGCCTTACTGATTGCTAAAAAGAACTCTATCGCCCCATTCTTAGCAACAGTCCAAGCCAGATCTATGCCATTAATAACATCTGTCATATTCCCAACCCAAAGGATAACTCCCTCGATCCCTGTAATTATATTATCTGACCAATCTTTCGCCCCATCCTTAGCACCTCCGAAGGCTTCTGCCATTAACTCCCCTACAACAGTCAAGATCCCTTTTAGATAATTAAATAACCCTTCATTCATTACATCTTTTTTAAAGATAGTCCAACTGTCAGCCATATTAGAAAGCATACCGTTCCAAGTTTTTGACTGAGCATCCATAGCCCCTACATATTTTTCATTAAAAATAGCAGTAAGAGTAGACTGAATAATATCTTTATTATTTTTAATAACTATTTTACGCATCTTCCCTGAGCTATCAGCCCAATTATAGGCGATTGTTTCCCCTGTCTTTGAAGCCTTGATCCCAAACTCTTTTAATCTTTCATTCTCCCCTGTCACGGCATCTGCCATAGCTTCTACTGCCTGAGTAATATCTTTACCCATAGCAGAAGAGGCATTGCCTAACGCAGTAAGAGTACCGTCCATAGGATCAAGACCATAAGCCTTCATCTTTACAAACGACTCCGTTACCTTATCAAGTTCATAGGGAGTTTTTGATCCAAAGTCCTCTATCCACTTCATAGACTTTCGAGCCTCTTCAGAAGATCCTGTAATAGAACGTAGGGTAGTTTCAAATTGCTCAAACTGAGCAGAAGTTTTAACAAAGGAAGCCCCTATTGAAGATATCCCCTGTATAGATTTTATTCCTGCATATACTCCAACGAAAGCCCCAGCGAGTTTCGTCATAGAGCTATACATTTGTTTAGATGAATCATTTACCTCATTGACAGCCGTGTTAGTAGAGTTAAATGCTCGTTTGATTCGTCTTAATGGAGCAGTCGCCCCATCTTTTACAATCACCTCTATTTTTGCCATCTGAGATCCTTTTGCTTATGCCTTTTGGTACATTTTAGCTAAATCCTCTTTGGATACCTCTAAAAATTCATTTTCATTAATTACCTCTGAAAAGGTTTCCTCCTTCAGGTGAACAAGGCTACCTATCGACATAACAAGCTTTATATTATCCTTTACCGACAACCCAGCCCATCTAAGGCAATCTTTTGCACTATCATAAAGGAAACTATATCCCATGCCACTATTTTGTGATACTACCTGTATGCAGATATGAGTGATCCCGATCATATACTCATCAAAACTATCAGGAAGTTCTTTATTTTTACCCCTGATAAATGTAGCAATCGGTAGAGCTACTTTCCCCTCTGTTCTTTCGCATCCTCAGCAATAGCACCCATAATAATAGAATAATCACTCTGATCTTCTATAAAATCCCTTAGCCGATCTTTGTCCTCGCCTGATACGGCATGACCAAAGGTGAGCCGCGAAGCTTCAAGCATCTTCTCAAAACCTCCAAGATCTATAAAACGATCCTCTATATTATCCCTATCAATATATAATTTGTCCAAACTTTTTGCTGTAGTCAAAAGTTCTTTAGCATTTTCCAACTCCTTTAGAGCAGAAACTTTTGCCTCTGTTACTTCTAATCTACGATCCAAAGATTGGCTTTTTTTAAATAGATCCAATATCTCTTCATTCTCTTTTCCTATTTCACGCTGTTGTCTTTTTGAGGGTTCTCTGAAAGAAATTTTAAAAGTATCTACTACTTTTCCATTCTCCGTGATATCTAATGTTACTCTCGTTGATAATTGTATTTTTGCCATTGTGTGACTCCTGTGTGAATATGGTTACTGTGTGTAAGATCAAAAGGGCTAACCCACACAGAAATTAGCCCCTATCTCCTATGTTGCAGAAGCAATCACCTCTACAGGAGTTGTGAGCTGTTCTAGAGTTACCTCTACCTTATTGACCTCTCCCTTCTTGAATAGGAATTTATACCCCGCTACAATAAAGTCTGCCGTATACTGTGTTCCATTCACACCAAGCGTATTATTTACCTCGGTTTCAATAGATACAGTTTTTGCCGCCAAAGTTTTTGCGAGGTGTGCATCTTTGAAGATCTTATTTCCAGCATCTCCATCTGCCTCACTCCATAAATAACTATATGTTGCAGATCCAAACTCCAAGTCATTCAATGCAACATAAGGCTCTGCTTTAGACAAGCAATATTCTTTATTTGTTGTATATCCACCAAAGTCCACAATCGCTTCGCCACCAAATACACAAATTGGTTCAAAAGTAACAGCAGAAGGTCCCACCCCCACTCCAACTTTTGTCATATTTCCTAAAACTACTGTCTCCATAATATTTCCTTTTTATTTTTCTATTAAAGTCATTTCAAAATTCAATAACACTTCAAAAATTCCATCTTTTAAAGCCTCTGCTCCTTGACCATCAGGACTCCCAACGTCAATAAAGATCTTGCTTATAAAAGTTTCTGCTATAAAGGTATCAACCTGAGATGCCAATTCATAAGCTAAAGTCGCACTTGTTTCATAAACAAATACCTTCAATAGCCCTTTTTCTTTGCGAACTCCCTTACCGAAAGTCTGCTCCTCTCTGCCGTATGGATGAACTTGTAAAGAGATCCATTTGCCATCAGTCGGAGTATCAAACCTGATCCCCTCGTACTGAATAGGGGTATCCATCCAATTATCATTAAAATACTTGTTGATTTCTCCGTTATGACTGAATAGCATCTGTCCTCTTTTCAATTTTATCTTCCATCTTGGCGATCATTGGATCCATTCCCCTAGCCCACTTCTCTGATCCATACATTCGCCCATTTACCAATCTTCTACCTCTTGCGAGTATAGAAGCATAATCAGCATCATTCTCAATTCTCCACTCAAAATCACCTTTTTTTATAACAGGTGCAAACGAGTTTTTAAAATTTCCTGATAACCAAACGGCTTGTCCAGCATCTATAAGATCATTATGTAATCCTATGACCTCCTCTTCCACAATCTCTCTGATCTCATCATCAACGATATCAAAAGCGATATTAAGAGTCTGAGTCATAACTGCCATTTTATTTCCTTAGTTGAAGAGTCTGCTTTAATAAGACTCCTCCTCTAATTAGTAATCTCACATTTAATACAGAATATGTTTCTGTACCTGCTATGACCTTATCCCCTATCTTGACTTTATCGGGGTGTACTAACGTACATTTTAAATCATCAATATTGACAATCCCATCCCTGATCTCATTTGCAGTAAATCTCCCGACAACTGCAATAATATCCGAGTTAGTAATTGTCTGCACTGGCTTCCCTGTCGCAAAATCTATAGCCCCATCCTCTCTAATGCTCAGAGTGACTGCTGTACCATAGTTCTCCAATGATCTGCCGATACTTTTCTTCATTGATTCTATACTCATAGAACTGTTCCAAAGGTATTTACATCAGTTCCCACAGTACAGGAAAATCCCATTCCATAGGTTTTTCTGATATATCTACTTAACAATATAGAAGCATCATAAGACAACAGACCAAGGACGGACATAAGCCCACTATCCCCAAGCCCAATGCCTTTTGCTTGATCCTTATCCGAATAAGTGGTCGATACATCTTCCATCTTCTCTGATACAATATCTCCTGTGGGCTTCTCGCCTGTGTTGATCCCATGCACTACACCAACGCTCACTAAACTATATTTATAGATAGTATTCGCCTCAAAGCACACAGCTCTCTTTACATGCTCATTCCTGACAGTATTCTCACCCACTACATAATTTCTAAACTCTCCAAAAACAGGATCAATCTTTAAAAATGCAGTATCCAATAATGCTTCTATTTCGAGATCATCAGCTGGAACATCAAATAGGCTTTTATAATAAGCCAAAGCCTCAGGCAAACCACCGAACAAATCTTGCATAGTTGGTAAAGTTGCCATTTTAGCCCCTTACTTGTTTATAGTGACTTCGTACCCTACACCTTTAGCAATAAGAGGCTTTTTATTTGCCCCTTTTTTACCTGTGTCGAGTCCCTCGTATTTGCCCTTAGTAGATGCCAACTCTTTGTCGGTCATTTCTGCTAATACCTCTTTTTCTGTCGCTTCTTTTTTTTCTGCCATGTGTGATCCTTTTTTTTATGCTTCGTCTATATTAAAAGCTACTATACGATCCGATAACCCTGCTTCTGTTTCTACAACATCAACACCATAAACCAATAAACCACGGAGTGCAGAACCAAAAAAGTCTACTCCTGCCACTTGATCAACCTGATCATAAGACTTAGCCAAGATCAACGCACTCATATCAACCCCAAGACAGTTTGCCACGGTTGTGGTTTTCCCGATAGAGTTTGACTTGAATACTTGAACACCCATATACTCACCTAAGTACCCCTGATACACATATTCCGATGCTTTTTCGCCCTGAAGCTTAGCACCCTGTTCTGCAACCAACGTATTCGCAACATTGGGTGACAAAAGTGCCGCTCTGTCGCCCATACCAACATTAGCAATATCAAATGCTGTCGCAAGACCTGTAAACGCTCCTGTTACGTCTGCGATCACCCCTGATACTGTTATCTTAGCTTTACCAGCCAATAATACAAGGTTTTTATCAACATCCAATGCCAACGCTTTTCCTGCTTTACCTGTAAGGAAGGATACCTCATTTGTAGGCACTTGTGAAAGATCATCATATCCCAACTTGATGGAGAAATACGGTTTCTTTTCAATTAAAACCTTTTGTTCTGTACCAGTCATTGATTGGTGAGTAATCGTTCCATTGTACTGCCCGATTGTTACATCTTCTGTACCAAGGATATCAACAGTACCTCCTCTTACTATCTGTCCTCTAAAAACACCTTTAGCGATAGAGGGAACTACAGAAGCCTCTTGAAGTTTTGTATCCATCACATCCGTAAAGATGGTTAATTTATTTTTATCTAATCCCATTTTATTTCCTTTTTATTCTCTTAATAAAGCCAACTTCTCATCAGGAGACATTTTGGCTTTTTCTGTTGGGGATAGATCCCCATAGCTATCCGAAGTGACTTTTTTCTGATCAGGAAGTTTATTGTCTTTTGTAATCACCTTAGGTGGATTAGATCCATCTTTAGCAAAAATTAAAACATCTCCATATTTCGTTTTAAAATCATCCGTTTTAAACTCATCCGTACCGAAACTTTTAAGATCATCTTCATCAATCATCTTCATAGCTCTATCGGCATTTTTGACACCCATTTCCCTTAGATCTGTTTTTATCTTGAAAAGGTGATCCCTCTCCGATAAAAGTTTTTCCACATCTTCTTTTTTTAGTAGATCTTTTTTTTCACCTTCAAACTGATTCTTAGCTTTATCGAAACCTTGATTATAAGCCTTTTGTTCAATCTTCTTTTGATCCTCATCTGATAATTTCCCTGCGTTCTTTGATAACTCAGCGATACTTACCTTTTGAGTAGTGATCTCTCCCTCTAAAGAGGTTATTTTTACTAATGCTTCTTCTAATGTCATATGTGTGTCCTTTTATTTTTTCCCAACGAGTTTAATCCTTGCGATTAAAAGTATTGTAGCATAGTTATTCTGTATGGATTAATTTTTATACAATCTATGATATGAGTTTGAGTTTTGGCAGTGTGTTTTTAACACCCCCTAAGAGAGGAGGGCTTTGTTTTTCATTTTTTTTCCTTATTTCTTTTTAAACAGCAAGTTCTTTAATCTATCTAATCTATCTATCTATCTATCTATCTATCCGTGACGAGCGTACACGACCGTTCAGACTAGCCGTATTTAGGGTGTTTCTTTGAGTTTTCCCTCTCGATAGCGATCTTTTGATTGGTTTTACACCGGTTTAGATATTTGAGTGCCTCTTTGTCATAAAACTCTATGAATTGATTGAGAGCCACATAAGGGAATGACTTTGGATTG
>QMKT01000113.1 GCA_003646505.1 Campylobacterota bacterium | reverse complement strand
TAAGAAGTGACTTTTTAAGTTCAGTTGTAGCTTTTTTAAGTGCTTTATCATCATCATGAAAACGAATCTTACCTATGGCATTTTTAAAACTGTCTGTTAACGTATCTAACATTTTCTACCTCTATCATTATATTCATCTAAAAGCGACTAGTCGCTTGAGCTTTCTGCTAAAGAAAACTTAGTGTTAACGTAGTATGGGGGACTTTGTTCTCCATACGTTCCATTAATAAGTGTTGCGATTTTACCCTATTTGGGCTTAATGCACATATTAGTCACCTCTTTATGGTAATTTACGTATACCCCAACGAAATTTATCCAGGTAAAATCCTTTATCCAAGTTTGAGATGGTCACACCATGCGCCTTGCCAGAACTTGAGTGTATAAATTTTCCATCACCAAGATAGACACCACTATGGTTTACATGCTCTCTGGTATGGGTATCAAAAAAGAGTATATCACCTTTTTGTAGCTCTTCACGTGTTACTTTATCTCCTGATTTAGATTGTGGTAAAGAAGATCGAGGGATAGTTATGCCATTTTCTTTAAACAGATAATAGACAAAGCCAGAACAATCAAAATGGTCAGGACCTGCTGCTGCATATAGGTAGCTATCGCCCAGTTTACTTTTGGCAAGAGAGATGAGTTTATTAACAGGAGTAGTCTTTGTTGATCTATGGTCTATATGTGTAACATTTGAATCATGTACTTTAGCGACAAGTACTATTTTACTTGTATGCTCATCCATGATCACTTCACAGTTTTTATCGTGACTAAGTGTGAGTGTATATTCATTATCTTTATGTATCACTTTTTTGATATGCATTTCACACTCAACAGCATGAAGCACAGCACTTATGGTCAATACAAGAAATAAATATTTTGTCATTTAAAAACTAAATCCAAATCCCCAGTTAAATCCATCCAGATTATCACCTCTAACGATATTTATATCAAAAGAAACTTCACTTACCCAATCATTCAATGTATTTGTACCCAAATGAAAGGTAGTCCCCAGTACATAAAAGTTATTGCTATCCAAAGCTTCTCTCATATCTCCTGAGATAAATACTTCTGAAGCATAAAATTCCAATTTTAAAGGTAAGCCTTCTATAGAAGTTACAGGAGGAGTCACTACACCTACCTTTAACTTACTTATTGTAGAAATAACATCTGAAATTGTTGCATGTGGGTCATCAATTTTCGTATCAAAGTATCTAATATCGGCACGCACATAAGGTTTATATTCATTGACCGTTGGATGATACCCTATGGAAGTAAAAAATTCATACGTGTTAAAATCATTATCACTGTTAAAGACATAGTCCAATTCTCTATCAAGTATATTGGATGAATTTAAAGGTTGAGTCGCAACATAGTCACTATTCACTTTGGAATAGATATAAGATCCACCGATCATCATATCGGTATCTTCCAAAATATTCATACGCACACCACCACCTAATTTGAGAGCATAGGTTTTCATCTTTATCTTATCTATACTATTGTTTCCTCTATAGTCACCCTCTTCTCTAAATTTACTATATCCAATACTTCCATTGACATAAAAATTATAAAAGTCTGAGTCACTTTCAAAATGATGTGTTACAGGAAAAAAAGTTGTATCCAGTGTGGAATCATCACTTCCAAACTCATAGGATCCAGAAGAGATGATATTTTCTGAGGTAAAGAAGAGTATTGTATTTGCAGCTTTAACATAAACGTCTTCTATTGTTTCTGCCTGTGCTTGTGAAAGTATAAGTGTTGATAGTAGTGGTAGAAGTGTATATTTTTTCATTTTTTTTCCTTACCTTATTTAGTTTTACGCAATTTTAGTTGCCACCCGGCTTCTCCTGCGATAAGCTTATATTGCAATTGGCGTATTCCGCCCTTAGGACAGCAATTAGCATCACCTTTATTATAGACTGGAAAATGTCTTGCCAAACTGTTTTCCATGATAGTAAACTCATCATGTCCCATATATCCGACAGAGTTTATCTTATCATCTTCCAATGGTGGCAGATAGATCTCGGAGAGTGATTTTTTCTTATTGGCACTGTATGCCACAAGTGATCCATAAGAACCTGACCCGGCAGAGGTGATATAAATATATATTTCGGGAGAACCGTCTGTATTGATATCTGCTATCTCAACACCTGAAACTGAACCTTCAATCTCTTTTTTAATGGGAGTATTGTCGATTTCAAGTCCACTAGGCGTAATAGTGAGTTGACGCAATGACCCCTCACCTGTTGTTACTACCTTAAAAGTAATACCATCTGACGATAAGGTTTTTTCAAAGCTTGGTTGCTTTGCATAAAGATTTGTTGTCAGTAGTGCCGTAAAAAGTAAAACAGTTCCTGTTATTTTTCTTGTCATCTGATTTCCCTTAGTGTGATCTGTCATAAGCTTTGATATCGTTTTGGAAAGATTTAAGCTCTGCATTTAAAAACTGTGCGTAATGACCTCTCGTGATCACCACTTTAGTATGTGTATCGACCCATTTAAACATCGCTTCAACATCTTTTCTTCCGATGTGGATACATCCGTGAGAAAGTGCTTTTGTATTCCCTAGGTGAAGGGCATGTCCCTGATTGGTGAAAAGCATTTCAAAGTCCATATTGTTTACCCCGTTTGAAGAAGGATGCGCTGCAGACATATGGTAACGTCTTTTTAAGATGACAGGAAAAACACCATTAGGTGTTTCATGCCCACCATAAGCACCCGAAGAGATCTTGTCTACCCACCAGATAGTTCCGTCTTCATCTACTGCATATGATTTTCCTTCACTTCCAGGTTCACTCACTGACACAACTACGAACTTTTGACCTTTAAGGTTTACTATTTTTGTATTTCCATTTTTGTCTTTCACTTCAAACTCTGTAATACTCAGTGGTGTAATAGTCTTCGCTTGATGTTTGAACTTGGAAACTACCACTTGTCTTTTTTCGTTTGCCTGTGCTACATTTACTACTAAAAAAGTAGCCAATACCATTGTTACTATTCTTATCATTTCTTTTCCTTTTTTCATTATTATTTACTCTCAGTTAACTGCATTTTGTCATATCCGTACACATCATCAGAAAACAGTACTACTCCATCTTCACCAACAAGTGTTGTAAGATAAATGATATCTACAGGTACAGAGTTTGACAATCTGAATGGCGTTTTCTTATTTTTATCCAAGATGATCTTAGACTTTTCAAAATCGAGTTTAGGTTCTATCTTTGAAAATGCTTCAAGAAGATCAAATGGTTTTCCCAATCTGACACAACCATGACTCAACGCTCTGTAATCTTTTACAAATAGGTTTCTCTGATTTGTATCATGCATATAGACCGCATATTTATTAGGAAAAAGATATTTGACTTTACCCAAAGCATTATGTTCTCCCGGAGACTGCATAAACCTATAAGGAGGAAGTCTTCTTCCATATTTATGCCAGTTCACCTTATAAGGATTGATTTTAGGAGAGTGTTCTGAATATCCGGTATGGATCTCTATCTTTTTTTTGTTTGTATACCCTGGGTCTTTTTTCAATTTCGGTATGGTTTCATGTCTGATGATACTTGCAGGTATACGCCAGTAAGGATTCAATACAATTGTTCTGACCCTACCGTAAAATATCGGTGACTCATGTCCTTTTCTCCCCGTAATAACTCTCATTTTTTCTATGATATCTAGACCGTCCAACATGTACATCGTATAGGATGGTATATTGACATAGATATGATAACGGTCATGCCCACGTTTAAGCCATTTGATCCTGTCAAGGTTAAGTTTGATTTTTGCCACTTTGTGTTCAGCACTTTCGCTCAGTGCTTTACGTGTCATCTTCCCTACATATCCTTCTGTTTCCAAACCGTGTCTGCCTTGAAATCTTTTTACTGCTTCCACAAGACAATCATCATAACGTTCTGACGTGTTATTATTTTCACAAGGTATAAAATCGCCTTCTCTGATCAACCTTACTCTTAATGATGGTACAACAGGATCTTTCATTCCCGGTTTCAGATTCTTAAAGTCAGGCAGCAGTTCCCAACCTCCATTTTTGACGATCTCCTGATATTTCTTTAATGCTGTAAGCATTCTTCCATAGAGAGGAAAAGTGGGTGTTGCTTCTTTAAATGCATGTTTTAGTGTTTTATATTTTATCGATTCGATCAGTAATGATTCAGGTGAAGCCAAAATGTTATGCACTTCCCATACTCCATTTCTATGTGTTCGTTTTAAATTACGTTGGAATTTTTTCCAATCAATATCACCATAGAGTACATGAGACATATAGTCCTGATACAATTTGGAAATCACAAACTCTTTTGCCGCGATATCCTCTTTCTTCGTAGGGATTTCACTGTTTTGTATCGTTTTCAATTCTCGGTAAAATGCACTGTTTTTATCTAAAGTAATATCGTCTTCTATCTGAGAAAAAAGCTCTTTAGTATAAGAAGTTAATCCCTCTTCCGTAATCCAGATCGGTTGGTATTCAAGAAGTTCATACATTGCTTTGAGACGATCTTTCTTGTCTTTCCCCATAAGCCGTTTAGTCAATTTTTGATATGCTTCCTGACTCTCTTTGAGCTTCGTAAGATTCATGTCAAGGGAAGAGATCCCATGCATGATCCTCTCATTTGAAATACTGTCAATGGCAAGCATAAGATCCTGCTCCGTCAACGCTTTTTGTATCAAAGTAAGTGCTGTATGTTCGCTTTTATGGTCTTTGAGTATATTATCAATGACCTTAACATAGATCTTCATGATCCCGATCTCAACTGTTGCTTTCTCTTCAAGAGAATCGGATTGAAATATCTTATTATCATCGGGTAAGAGTTTTTTATAATCTGCTACAAGCTCCTGATGTAAACCTTTTTTAAAGTCTTCTTCGATTTCAGCGATCAGAAGTTCCGTATGATGTGTCAAATAATCTTTGTCTACCCAAACCGGCTGATAATTGATCGCTTCATAGATCGCTTTCACTTTTCCACGAAAATCAGAAGTCTGCTTTTTGAGCTCCTGGATCATTTCCTTATTAAACTCTTGCTGATCCTGCTTGTAGATCTCCTGATAGTCCGATACAGTTGCATGCAGTATACCCAGACTCAGACACAGTGCTAATGCAATACTTTTAAGTTTTAACTTCATGCTACCTACTTCCCCTTACACTGTAGTCTGCCATCTTCCCAACCGATACGGTAACTTTCATTGTTGTTAAACAGGTTATGGTCTTTCGTATAGTCACCTTCTGCTGTTTTACAGGCATCTCTTACCCCATGCTTAAAACTTGCATCACGGTCAGATCCAAAGTTAATACCATTATAAATGTAGGCGTTTTCAAGAGAAACCCCCGAAGAAGTACAAGCCGTAAGTAAAAGCCCTGTAGTGAGAAGCGCAGTGTTGAGAAGTATTTTTGTCTGTTTCATTGATGTGTCCTTAGGTATTGAATGTAATATTCTTTTCAAGTTGCTATCAAAAAGCAACTAAAGAAAAATACTTTAACGCTAAAGGAGAGAAAAGATTTTCTCTCCTGCTTTAGCATTATCTTCTATGTCTATATCTGTAATAGCCATCGTAAATATTTCCTCTACGGTCAAACTCACAATGATAATTCAAATCTCTATCTCCACCACGTTCAAACTCAACATACCCAGTTCCTGTAAGTTTTCTCTGATGTAAATGTGTAGAATCAAATTTTATTCTACGAACATTCCCATGGTCTCTATTGAGATGATGACGTATATTCTGTCTACATTGACGCTTCAAGTATTTCATATCAGAAAATGGATTTCCTCCTGAGTCGTAGTTATTATAGCGGTCATTCTGATGACTTTTTTGTTGATAATGACTTATGTGCTGCTGATTGTTCTTCTGATGCTTCTTCTTTTTCTTGTGCTTGTTATGTACAGCAGCAGCTATAGCCAGTGCAAGTACACCTACACCAATGGCAGCAGCTGTATTGTTATTATGTGATTGACTTGAATTCACTTTCCAGTTTACTACCTCTTTATGACGTATATTACAGGTAAAATGGTGTGATTGGTTATCTCTACTTGATCTGACATTTCCTGTTACATTGTAAGAGTGATGTCCCTTATCAGATACATGCACATTGGTTGCACCATGATACTGACCCGAACCATACTGTGTTACTTTATTGATACAGGCATTTTTTGCACTGTTTTGATTGTAAGCATGTGCTGATACTGATGTAATCAACACTGCAAATGCCATACTCATTAATTTTTTCATTTTTTCCCTTTTGTAATATCGATAGAAATTTAGTCTATCATTTTTTATTTGCTTGTAAATTTCTT
>QMKT01000112.1 GCA_003646505.1 Campylobacterota bacterium | reverse complement strand
CTTATCCTATCGTCTTTGGACTGATCATGGCAGGCATTGTCGGATTTGTCATTATCGGCGGCATTAAGCGTATTGCACGTACTGCCGAAAAGATCGTTCCACTGATGGTTTTTATCTATTTACTGGCATCACTCTGGATACTCGCTGTAAATGCCTCTGCTGTGCCAGGCGCAATATCCCTTATCTTTCATGAAGCTTTTGCTCCTACTGCTGCAGCAGGGGGTTTAATAGGGGTTCTGGTACAAGGTTTTAAGCGTGCAGCATTTTCATCGGAAGCAGGTATCGGTTCTGCAGCGATCGTGCATTCAACTGCGGCAGTCAAATACCCTGTACGTCAAGGAATGGTTGCCCTCTATGAACCTTTCATAGATACCATCGTCATTTGTAGTATGACTGCCCTTGTCATTGTCACCACAGGTGTCTATGCAGTAGATGGCGAATTTGCAAACCTTGTGGCATCCAAACAGGGAGCAGCACTCACTTCTGCAGCCTTTGGAACTGTAATCTCATGGTTCCCGATAATTCTTTCATTTTCCATCGTTCTTTTTGCCTTCTCTACAATGATCTCATGGTCATACTACGGTGAACGTTCATGGACCTATCTCTTTGGTGAAAAATATACCCTTGTCTATAAATTAATGTTTGTTTCTTTCACGGTCATAGCCTCTGTTACCAGTGCATCAGCACTTCTTGACTTCTCAGACCTACTTATCTTGTCTATGGCCTTACCAAACCTCATTGGACTGTATATGTTACAAGGAGAAGTGAACAGTAATTTAAAAGAATATCTTGCAAAATGGAAAAGTGGGGAATTAGATAGAGAGTGTATAGAAAAAGGGGTCTGTGATCCTAAATAGACATATCTAAGCAACAAAAACCTAGTCGGTTTAGTTTGCTGTAGATTTGGCTAAATGGCGTAAGCGGGATAAAAATAAACTGACTAAACCATTTCTACGCCGCGTTCGCCTTTTGCCAGCGCACCAATAACATACCCGTCAGTATTCGCAAGTACAGCATCAACATCTTCAGGTTCAACAACCCATACCATACCAACACCCATATTGAATGCTCTGTACATCTCTTCTTCCTCCACATATTGACCCATGAATTCAAAGATAGGAAGTACTCTGATAGAGTCTTTATTTACAATCGCTCTCATACCCTCTGGAAGCACTCTAGGAAGGTTTTCTACGATTCCTCCACCCGTAATGTGGGCTAACGCTTTTACATACTCTTTATTGGCTTTATATTCTTTTACATAGATACGTGTTGGCTCCAGTAAAGTATCAACCAATGGCTTATCTTCAAACTCTGTTTCGAGACTCATACCAAGTTTGTCAAAAAAGAGTTTTCTGACTAAAGAATACCCATTTGAATGCACGCCTGAACTTGGCATAGCAATAAGGATCTGTCCTTCTCTCACATTCGCAACAGTATCCATCTCTGAACGTTCTGCGATCCCTACTGCAAATCCTGCAAGATCAAAGTCATCATCAGAGTACATGCCCGGCATTTCAGCTGTCTCTCCACCTACTAGAGCACATTCTGAACGACGACACCCCTCAGCAATACCGGCAACAACATCTTTTGCATTTTCAGGGAGCAACTTACCTGTTGCATAATAGTCAAGGAAGAACATTGGCGTACCATTGTTGCAGATAAGGTCATTGACACACATAGCAACAAGATCAATACCCACAGTGTCAAGTTTTCCACTCTCAATAGCAATACGAAGTTTTGTACCCACACCATCCGTAGCAGAGAGAATGACTGGTTCTTTGTATCCCGTTGGAAGTGCGTATGCACCTGCAAATGAACCAATACCTCCAATAACATTTTTATCGAAAGTTGATTTTACGTCTTCTTTAATTGCTTCTACGAATGCATTACCCGCATCTATATCGACACCTGCATCTTTATATGATATATTTGACATTAATTTGTATCCTTAGTATTCATTTCATCACAAGAAGGGAATATTTTTTTAAGCACAATGAGACCAGGGCACCATCCCGTCAAGCCTGCGATAACAAGCATGATCATCATACCAAACTGTAATATAAACGCCGCAGCATACAACCCTGAACCTGCTAAACCCATAACAAAGCCCAATATGCTGGCTTGTATTAAACGTTGTATCTTTTCAGCACACATCTGAAATCCTTGTAAATAATTGCGCGTATTATACCTAAATATAGCTGTACTGTCATGCTATGAATTAAGTTTACGGCCTAACTTTTTTTCTACTGCACCTACTTTATTTTTCAGTCTTCCTACCGGACCTTCACGCCAATCTATCTTGATGGAACTATACACGCGTCCACAATCTTTTTGCAGTTCTTCGTATGCTTTGTTGATAACCGCTAAAACTTCTGCTACTGTTTCACCTTCTATGATGGTACCCATCGGTGTAAGTTGATAGCCTAAACCACTTTTGTCTACAATATCTAAAACACGTGCAACAAAAACACTTTTACTTTGGGTTTGTTCCGTGGGGAACATTGAAAATTCGACTAAGGCACTCATTGTGGCTCCATTCTTATTTTTAATTAAAAAATCATACACAAAAAAAGGTTTTAGAGTACTAAAAAGATTTTAAGTATGATAAAAATAAGGCTTAGGTAAAATAGGGGCATATTTAAATTTATCAAGGATCCCAATGAAAAACATCATATATACAACACTACTACTCAGTATGACAGCATTCATGACTGTTGGATGTACTGAATCCCTTATCGCTGCTGCCATCGATAAAGTAAAAGATAGAATTGATGATGACGATGAAGTAACCTCACCAGAAGATACTATAAAGATTGCAACAACTTCAGATAAAGGCTTTGGTTTTGCATGGGATAAAAAAGATAATGAATACAAGGAACTCTATTATCGAGATGCTGCAGATACCTCACGTGAAGTAATTATGGTTGGAAGCACCTCTATGGTTCGTAGCTATACCTGTACTTTTGAGTCTGATAATCAAACGAACGTCGAATATAAATGTACAGGGCTTGGCACTCCAGAGTTTGAAGATGAGAAAACGGGAGAAGTAATGTTAACATTTGAAAAAGACACAGAATATACTTTTCTCACAGAAGACGCAATTACTTTTCATTCTCTTCAATACACAAATAATGCACTGATTGTCACTGCTTATTAATGACCAATAAAAAGTCTTTCATCGTATGATCATTATTGGGGCAGGGGCTGCAGGACTTGTCGCTGCTATCTCAGTTGCGAGAAAAGGTCAAGCGGTCATCCTCCTTGAGCAAAACAGCAAGATAGGAAAAAAAATCCTGGTCTCGGGTAACGGAAAGTGCAACATAGACAACAAATACATTTCCAGCCATCGTTTTCATGGACAAAACCCTTCGTTTATAGAGAATGTCTTGGAAGGGTATGATTTTGAAGTAGTACAAAAGTTTTTCACATCCATAGGGCTAGCACTCATAGAAGGCAAAGAGGGAAAGATGTTTCCAATGTCTTTACAATCATCTTCAGTGGTTGAACTTCTTGAGTATGAAGCCAAAAGGGCAGGTGTACAGATCATTTGTGACTGTACTGTAACTGCTATAGATAAAAAAGAAGGCACTTTTACACTGGAGACAAGCCAAGGGGACAAAAGATGTGAAAAACTACTTTTGGCTTCCGGGTCGCCTGCTGCTCCACAGCTTGGAGGATCTAATTCCGGATATGCTTTTGCCACAAAGATGGGACATACCCTCATACCACGACACCCCTCACTCGTTCAGCTCTGTTCTGAGGAAACATGGGTAAAAGCATGTGCAGGAGTAAAAGTAGCAGGTCTGGCACAACTCTATGCCAATGGTGAATATATCACAGAAAAAAAGGGTGACTTGCTCTTTACCAACTACGGCATAAGCGGACTAGCCATACTTGACCTAAGCCGTGAAGTTAGCACTAGACTTGCTAGTTTTGACTACTGTGAACTAAACCTAGACCTCATGCCTGAATTCAGTAAAGAAAAACTCACCAATCTACTGCTAAAAAGAGTAGAAGAGGGCAGTGACAAACCTCTTATCCTTTGGCTTCAAGGGGTTATCAATAAAAAACTCATAACCATCATCTTAAAACAATCCAAATTTAAAGCAAGAGAAGAGGGTGAACTCAATAGAAAAGAGATAAACAAACTCGTACACAGCATCAAAAACCTCAAACTAAGCATCAATGACACCAAAGGCTTCCAAGGTGCAGAAGTAGCTACAGGAGGCATAAATACCACAGAGGTTAACCCACATACTATGGAGTCAAAGCTCATCTCTAATCTTTTCTTTGCCGGAGAGATACTCGATGTTGACGGAGATAGAGGTGGATTTAATTTTCACTTTGCATGGGTGAGTGGGTTGAGAGTGGCCAATTAAGATCTTATAAATAAAAAATAACTTAAACAAAGAATCAATAAATTGTTATTGCCGTTTGAATATGTGGCGTTGTCGGGTGGACAACGCCCTATGAATTACTTGGAATTCTTCTTATCTCTTGCCATTCTTTTTCTAATTACTGGATCTAAACTTCTCTTACGAATTCTTACAGAAAGAGGCGTAATCTCAATCAACTCATCTTCTTCAATCCACTCCATTGCAGACTCAAGCGTGATTTTTCTAGGTGTAACCAGCTTAACGGCTTCATCTGTACCTGATGTTCTCATGTTTGTAAGGGCTTTACCTTTAAGTGGGTTCACGTCAAGGTCACCAGGACGTGCAGACTCACCGATAACCATACCTGAGTATACTTTATCTTGTGCGCCTATGAACATTACCCCACGTGATTGAAGGTTGAAGATAGAGAAGGCTACTGCTTCACCATCATCCATAGAAACCAATGCGCCTGGTGTTCTGCTGATAACTACACCTGTATAAGGTCTATATTCTAAGTAAGAGTGGTTCATGATACCTTCACCTTTAGTGTCTGTCAAGAATTCATTTCTAAACCCTATAAGCCCACGTGCAGGGATCTCAAATTCAAGTCTGATAGTACCATCTGGCATAGGGGTAAGAGAAGTCATGTTTGCCTTTCTCTTTCCTAGTTTTTCTATGGCAACACCTTGAAACTCTTCTGGAACGTCAACAACTAAGTGCTCAAATGGCTCCATTTTTACACCGTTTTCTTCTTTGGTTACAACTTCTGGACGTGCAAGCATAAACTCAAAACCTTCACGTCTCATGTTCTCTGCCAAAATACCAATTTGAAGCTCACCCCTACCAGAAACTTTGAAAGATGCATCTCCCATAGGTTCCATACGCATAGCGATGTTTGTTTCCATCTCTTTTTCAAGACGTTCTTGGATTTTGTTTGATGTTACATGTTTACCTTCTTGTCCAGCCAAAGGTCCATTATTTACAGACATGATGACAGAAAGTGTAGGCTCTTCAACGTGCATAGGGTCAAGTGCTACAGGGTTTTGTGGATCACAGATAGAGTCTCCAACATCAATGTCGTTAAATCCTGCTATGGCTACAATGTCTCCAGCTTCTGCTTCATCAATATCGTATCTTTCAAGACCTTTAAACCCAATAAGTTTAGAGATACGTGATTTTGTTTTAGCACCACATGCTTTAACCAAGAGGTACTCATCACCTTTTTTTACTTTACCGTTAAAGATACGTGTAATACCAATACGTCCTACAAAGTTGTCAGAATCAAGTGTAAATACTTGAGCTTGTGTGTCAGCGTCAGGCGAACCTTTCGGGTAAGGCACTTTATCGATAATGGCTTCGAAAAGTGGTGTCATGTCTTTGTTTTCATCTTCCATTTCCCATTTTGCATAGCCATCACGTGCTGCTGCATAAAGTACTGGGAATTCTAGTTGCTCTTCATTTGCATCTAGGGCAACAAGAAGGTCAAATACTTCGTCCATTACTCTGTCTGGATCTGAACCATCTTTATCGATTTTGTTAATCACAACAACAGGGATAAGTCCAAAACCAATCGCTTTTTTAAGAACGAATTTTGTTTGAGGCATAACACCTTCTTGTGCATCAACCAAAAGAAGTACACCATCTACCATTTTAAGAACCCGTTCAACTTCACCACCAAAGTCGGCGTGACCAGGAGTATCGATAATGTTGATCTTGTGATCGCCATAGTTAATAGCCGTATTTTTAGAAAGAATCGTAATTCCTCTCTCTTTTTCTATGTCATTTGAATCCATAGCTCTCTCTTCTACTTGCTGGTGTGCTTCAAATGTACCAGATTGCTGAAGAAGTTCATCAACAAGTGTTGTTTTACCGTGGTCAACGTGCGCGATAACGGCAATGTTTTTAATCTTTTGCATAAAATGTCCTAAAATGGGG
>QMKT01000111.1 GCA_003646505.1 Campylobacterota bacterium | reverse complement strand
TGAAGTAATGATAGACTATGCAGAAGAAGATATCCCTGATGATATAATGGCAAGTATCAGCACACAGTTGGAAGAACTTTCCACACAGATTGAACGCATTGTTGAAGCAAGTCACAGACGCAGAGGACTGATCGAAGGTTTTAAGGTAGCTATCATAGGGAAACCCAATGTAGGCAAAAGCTCATTACTTAATGCTTTGTTGAACTATGACAGAGCAATCGTCTCTGACATTGCAGGGACAACCAGAGATACCATAGAAGAACAGGTGCGTATCGGTTCTCATATTATACGCCTGGTAGATACTGCAGGGATCCGTGAATCAGAAGACACCATAGAGAAAATTGGTATTGAACGTACTTTAGATTCAGTAGAAGATGCTGATGTTATTATTGCTTTATTTGACAGCTCACGAAAATTTGATGAGGAAGATGCAAAAATACTTTCACTTCTTGATGACTTAGAAGATAAACATATTATCCTTGCATTAAATAAATCTGACCTTGATAAAAATTTTGATCTTACTAAACTAGACACTTATGATCTGTTGGAAGTGAGTGCTAAAAAATCTTTTGTAAAATTAACTCAAAAGCTGGAGTCTCTCTTTGACGGTATAGGTAAAGAAGAAGAACTTATGTTGATCTCAGCACGTCAAATTGAAGCAGTTACTCAAGCAAGAAATGCAATTTTGGAAGCGAGAGAGCCTCTTTTAAGTGGTGAATTGGAATTTTTTTCTTATCATTTACAAGAGGCAGTGAAGTTCATATCATCTATCTCAAAACCGTATGACAGTGAAGAAATACTGGACAAAATGTTCGGTGAATTTTGCTTGGGAAAATAAAATGAAGATTTTAGATGAAATGAAAAATATGGAAAACCTGGAACTTTACATACTGTTGGCAGTATTACTATTTACACTATGGTTTATTAGAAATACGATCAAGTATTACAAAGGTGAAAAACGTAATGTAAAACATTTACATCGTTTTGCTAAAGAGGGTGAAGTTGATGCGCAAAATCATCTTGCCAAACGTTATCATAAAGGTGACATGGTTAAGAAATCTTCCCAAAAAGCTGCTTTTTGGTCTCAAAAGGCTTCTTTTTCAGGTGATACCGATGCCAAAGAATTTTTAGATACTGTCATAAAAAAGAAGAAAAGCTAATCAACTATAGTGTATACTGTCGCAATTATATATCAAGGGATAAAAATGTTTAAAAAAATTGCTTTGTTGTTCATTACTTTGCTTACACTGTCTGTATTGACAGGTTGTGTTCAACCAGATATGTCACCAAATAAAGGTCAAGACTGGGCTGATAAAACCAATGAAAACGATATAGATATGTCTGATATGGATGAAAATCTTACAGAGTCAGAAATGATGATGATAGAAGATGGTGAAGAGAATAAAATGGAGCGTATTGATTTTCCTTCTTCAGAATATTATCGTTTGGCAAGAACAGGTAAGGGTACAGTAAAAGGTACAATTTATCTGAAGGATGCGTATGATAAACATATTCCCGGTGCGAGCACAAGACTGTATCTAAACCCATACACCTCATACTCTAAACAGTGGTATGAAGAGAGTTATTTAGGTGGATATAAAATGACAAAGGCAGATTCAAGACTGTTTAATTATTTAAAATTCACCGCTTCAGATGACAATGGCAAGTTTGCATTTTACGGTGTGCCGTCGGGGAGTTATTATCTAATAGGTACGGTAAAATGTGGAGAAGCGTGCGGTTATGGTAATGATAAAAGTATACGTATAGCAAGAAGAGTAAGTATACAGGGAAGCCAGATCTTAGAAAAAGATCTAACTAGGATGATCGACTAATTAGCTTACAGGGTAAGCTTTTTCCAATGCCTCATAAAGGGCTTGGGGACTTATGTCCTCATTGGCTTCAAGTATACTTTGCATGGTGACATTATCTTCTTCACCATTCCATATTTTGATGTAGCTTCCATCTTTATATCCATGTTCCTGTCTAAATTTATTTAAAATATTTTTACCTACATAAAGTTGATAAAGTGCATCAAGATTAAGTCCTGACTGCACAGCTACATCTATAAAAGCTTCCATGAGTTTTTCTGTGGATCCTTCACAAAAAAGTGTTTTCATGAGTACCTCTGCAACTTTTATCTGTTCATAATAATCTTTGAAGTTTTCTTTTATCTCTCCAGAAAATGTTGAGAAGTTTGCAAGATCATTAATGTTTCTCGCCAGTGTATCAATGCTTCCGAGATCTCCTCTTTTATAATCTTGAAGTCCTTGAGACATAATAAAGTGCCAAATATCAACGGCTTCTATTTTGATATTTGCATAATCAGGTTTTGCATCTATATTTTTCCAGTGTTTCCAAGGATAGCTTTCTATAAGTTCTGCACATTCAAGGTAAGTACAACGTTTCCAGTCAATGGGTTTGCCATTTTTAGTCATGCCATCTTCCCATCCAAGACCGTTTGTTGCATCATTAAGTTCCTGCTGAAGTTCCAGCATTTGTAAAATTTTATCCATTATTAGCCTTTAAATCATAGTGACATATTCTACCTTCTCAACACTTATTTAGTACTTTTTTAGTAAAATAAACTCCTTATTTTAAGCCCCAAAAGGACAGAAGCAATGTCACAACCTGTTGAAGATTTAGATGAAGTTTTAAAAAATCATAAGCTTAGCAAGCCAGAGTATGAAGATATCTTACGTATCTTGGATGGTCGTCACCCGAATATCGTTGAGATCGGTATTTTTTCTGCGATGTGGTCAGAACACTGTTCATACAAGTCCAGTACAAAATATCTTAGAGGTTTTCCTACGACTGCACCATGGGTCATTCAGGGACCAGGTGAAAATGCCGGTGTGATTGACATTGGTGATGGTATGGCAGCGGTATTTAAAATGGAGAGTCATAATCACCCTTCATTTATTGAACCTTTTCAGGGGGCTGCAACGGGTGTTGGTGGCATCTTACGTGATATATTTACCATGGGTGCACGACCTGTAGCCAATCTTAATGCCTTACGTTTTGGGACAGTAAAAGGTGACTCTGACACTGCCAAGTACCAAAGACACCTAGTACGTGGTGTAGTTGATGGTATAGGCTCTTATGGTAACTGTATGGGTGTGCCTACCATTGGTGGTGAAGTCAGTTTTGATGAATCTTATAATGGGAATATCCTTGTCAATGCTTTTTCATTAGGTCTTGTAAAATCAGATGAGATCTTTTTGGGTGTTGCTTCAGGTCTTGGCAACCCTGTTATGTATGTTGGTTCAAAAACAGGCCGTGATGGTTTGGGTGGAGCGGTCATGTCTTCAGACTCATTTACTGAAGAGTCAAAATCACTTCGTCCAACAGTACAAGTGGGTGATCCGTTTACAGAAAAGCTTCTTCTTGAAGCATGTCTTGAATTGTTCAAAACAGATCTTATTGTTGGAATCCAGGACATGGGTGCAGCAGGACTTACTTCTTCCGCCTTTGAAATGGCTGGAAAAACAGGGGCAGGAATGATTATGCATCTTGATAAGGTCCCGGCAAGAGAAGAGGGGATGACACCGTATGACTTTATGCTGTCTGAGTCTCAAGAGCGTATGCTTATCTGTGCAAAACAGGGTTCTGAACAGGCGATCATCGATATCTTTGAAAAATGGGGACTGGATGTTGCTGTTATTGGTGAAGTGACAGACACAGCTAGAATGGAACTTGTGTGGCATGGTGAAAAATGTGCCGATATGCCTATTGCTCCTGTAAGTGAAGAAGCACCGGTACTTGACAGACCAGTGGCACGTCCTGCATATTTGGATGAAGTAAATGCTAAATCTGTGAATGATTATGCAGAAGTATCTGATCAAGAAGCGTATGAAGCACTTCTTTCAAACATAGAAGTTTCAGATAAAGCATGGGTATATAACCAGTATGACTCTATGGTACAAACCAATACAACTAAAGCGCCAGGTTCTTTAGATGCTTCTTGTATCCGTATCAAAGAGAATGGTAAAGCACTCTCTATGAGTTCTGATTGTAATCCACGTTTTTGCTACATAGATCCAAGAAAAGGTGCTGCACTTGCAGTCGTTGAATCTGGACGTAACGTAGCAATGTCTGGGGCGAGACCACTCTCTATTACAGACTGTCTTAACTTTGGTAATCCGGAAAACCCGGAAGTGATGTGGCAGTTCGCTGAATCTTGTGAAGGGATCAAAGAAGCATGTTTAGCGCTTAATACGCCAGTTGTATCTGGGAATGTTTCACTTTATAACGAAACAAACGGTGTTTCTGTTTTCCCTACACCGGCTATTGCCATGGTTGGATTGAACGAAGATGAAAATAAAGTACTTCCTTCCGTATTCCAGGAAGAGGGATCACAAATACTTCTCGTAGGTGAGACTAAAAGTGAGTTTGGTGGTTCCTTGTATGTCAAAGCACTTCATGGCGAAACGTCTGGTTCACTACCTAAATTTGACTATAAGTCAGAACTAGCACTTTGGGATATTGTGATAGAAGCAAATAAAAAAGGACTTTTAAAGTCTGCAAAAGATGTAAATGTAGGTGGCTTAGCTATAGCACTTTCTAAGATGGCAGCAGTTTCCAATAAGGGTATTGTATCCTCTCTTACGGTTGATAACAGTCGAGATATTTTTGATGAATCCCAAAGTAGAGCATTGCTAGAAGTTTCATCTGAAAATTTGGTAGAGGTTGTACATATGGCGGCATCTTTAGGTGTTTTTGTAACCAATATAGGTATTGTAGGTGGAGATAAAGTGAAGGTTAATGATGTGGAGCTTCCACTTGATACTGTGAAAGATATTTACTTTAATACGTTTGCAAGAACAATAGAACAAGATCTATAAACGTTTTTACGCTCAGATTCAATACCTGTATCTTTATGAAGAGGTATTGAATAGAGATAATTATTTTCCACTTATTCACAAAAAAGGAGTATTTTATGAAAAAAATAACATTTTTCTTATATGTAGCAGGTTCATTGCTATATGCCGCACCGGTATTAACAGCAGAAGTTAAAGAGTTATTGATCGAGGCTAAATCAAAAGTTGATGGTGTTACAGCAGCTGATGCTTATGGTTCTATAGATAAAAATGTTATTTTTATTGATGCTAGAAATCCAAATGAGTGGGAAAAAGGTGTAATTAAAACTGATAAACTTGTAAAGATTTCAAGAGGTTTTCTAGAAATTAAATATCCAAAATTAATTTTAAAAAAATATACTAAAGAGGATCATTTTATCGTTTATTGTACCTTAGAACCCAGATCAATTTTTGCTGCAAGTAAATTGAAAGAATTAGGATTTACAAATGTAAAATACCTAAAAAAAGGGTTTAAAAATTGGATAAAAAGTGATTATCCGATAGCAAAATAATTTATCTCATATAGTAATAAAGAGACATTTAGTTATAATACATCCCTAAAATTATCCTATACATTTCAAAAGGTTATATGCATGAGAGCATTATTAAGCGTTAGTGACAAAGCAGGCATTGTAGAGTTTGCACAGGGTTTAGAGCGTCAGGGTTGGGAGATCATTTCAACGGGTGGTACGTATAAGAAATTAAATGAGTCTGGTGTTAAAGTCATTGAGATTGATGAAGTGACAAAGTTTCCAGAGTGTTTTGAAGGGCGTGTGAAAACATTGAACCCTTATGTGCATGGTGGGATCCTTTATAAAAGAGGGGATGAAGGTCATGTGGCACAGGCTAAAGAGCTTGGGGTTGAAGGTATAGACCTTGTCTGTGTGAATCTTTATCCGTTTAAAGAGACTATTGAGAGAACAGAAGACTTTGATGAGATCATTGAAAACATTGATATTGGTGGACCGACTATGGTACGTTCAGCAGCAAAGAATTTTAATGATGTGCTCATCGTTACGGATGCTAATGATTATGATGCCGTACTTTCTGCACTTGAGAGTAAAGAAGATACGCTTGAGTTTAGAAGAGGGCTTATGATCAAAGCGTTTGAACACACTGCAGCCTATGATTCCATGATAGCAAACTATATGAACGGCCGTTTTAATGATGGTTTTGGTGAGTACCAATTCATTACAGGTAAAAAGTCATTTCAAACACGTTATGGAGAGAATCCACACCAAAAAGGTGCATTGTATGAGTTTGACTCTCACTTCACAAATAACTTTAAACAAGTTAAAGGTGAAGCATCTTTCAACAACATTAATGATGTAAACGGCGCATTGAAGATAGCTTCTAGTTTTGGTGACGAAGATGCAGTGTGTATCGTAAAACATGGTAACCCTTGTGGTTTTGCCATTAAAGGTTCATTGATGGAATCTTACACAGAAGCACTTAGATGTGATCCTGTATCTGCTTTTGGTGGTGTGGTTGC
>QMKT01000110.1 GCA_003646505.1 Campylobacterota bacterium | reverse complement strand
CAAGAGCATGGGACGTTATTACCTTGCCTTGATCGATTGTCCCTTAAAAGACGATACCGTTGTTGATAAACCTATAGGACGAAACCCTAAAAATAGACTGATGATGTCTGTGGTTCCTGAAGGGAAAACAGCTAAAACAGCTTTTGTAAAACTGCTTACAAGTCCCTATAATATAGAGTTGATCGCCGCCAAACTTTTTACTGGAAGAACGCATCAGATACGTGTGCATTTAAACACATTGGGACGTCATATTCTAGGCGATGATTTATATGGATTTAAGACCAAAAGAGATAAAATATCACGAGTTAATCTACATGCATATCTATTATATTTGGTTCACCCTGAAAGTGGTGAAAAAATGGAGTTTATTGCTCCTCTTTTTGACGATATGAAGCTGTATTTATCTAAAAATTTTGATCAAAGTGATGTAGATGAAAAAATCGATCCTCTTATTCTTGGTACTCGCTTCACTCATATTTAACGGTTGTGGCGGTATTAAGGGGCTTATGACGTATCGTACAGATGCTTCTTTGCAGGGAATAGGTTCAGTTCATGCCTTAGCAGCGATGAATTCTGTCGGGTTTGAATGGGAAAAGATACATAACAAGAAGATACACGGTATCAATATTTACAGAGGAAATACTGCAGGAGACAAACAAAGTTTTAAACGTATCGGTACAGTAGGAAATCGTTATGCTACGCATTTTGTAGACACCCATGTTAAAGCAGGTACGACCTACAGCTACACATTTACTACGTTTGCCTTAGGCAAAGAGTCTAGCCGAAGTCAAACACTATATGTGAAGACTTTAGCAGTATTTTCAGCTGTTTCGTTTGTGAAAGCCTATAAAGTAGCGCCATCTGTAGTAAAACTTTTATGGAAGCCTCATAGTAATTTAAGTGTCAATGCGTATGTTGTACAGCGTTCTGTTGACCGGGGTGAATGGAAATTTGTTTCATACGTTGAAGGACGTTTGATGGCCGAGTATATTGATACATTTGTTCGAGCAGGCAAAAGTTACCGTTATCGGATCATCGCTCAAAGTTATGACAAGATGCAGGCTAAGCCCAGTCAAGTCACACAACTCACACTATAAGCAGGAAATATGCCACATTTAAAAGTTAAACCCTTTGATACCTCTATTATAGAAGCACAGATAGCTAAAAGTACTGTGATGACATGTAGTGGGAAAGCCCTAACAAGAGATGATCTGCTGATCGGTGTTGAACATGCAGGAGAAGAGTTTTTACTACAACTCAAACCAGATGAGGAAGCTTATCTCTTAAAATATGATAAGGTCACGAGACCACTCAAAGTCAATATTCTTAAAGAGGCACTCAACAAGGTATCTAAAGAGTTAGGGCTTGATATTCTTTCTTCAAATATCGCTACATCCAACACTAAAGCACCACTTTCTTCAAAATATTTTAAGAAGATAGAAGATTTTGAAACGATCACTTATCCTAAAGAGAAGGTCTCTGTTGAGGTTGGATTTGGATCGGGACGACATTTGCTTTATCAGGCAAACAAGAATCCTGACACGCTTTTTATAGGGATAGAGATACATACACCTTCTGCACAGCAGGTACTCAAACAAATAGAACTACAGAAGTTGGATAATATCTGGGTTGTTAATTATGATGCAAGGCTGTTTCTTGAAATGCTACCTTCTAATATTTGCGAACAGATCTTTGTACATTTTCCTGTACCCTGGGATAAAAAACCACAAAGAAGAGTGATCAGCCCCAGTTTTTTAGAGGAGTCTATGCGGGTCTTGGAAAAAGGAGGTAAACTGGAGTTACGTACAGACAGTAACAATTACTTCTGGTATGCCCTGGAAACATTTTTTTCCATACCAAAGGTTGAAGTCGAAGTACGTAAGAATGAAGCACTTGAAGTGACAAGTAAGTATGAGGCAAGATGGTTAAGACAAGAGAAAGATATCTATGATGTCTATGTGAAATGTACACAAGAATCCGAACCTAGAACAGAGATAATAGATTTTAATTTTAATGATGTAAAATACACTTTTGGAATAGAAGAACGATTACCTAAAAAAGCATTGGTTTTTGAAGGGTATTTCATACATTTTGAACGTATTTATCAAATATCTGAACAGCGTTTTTTGATCAAATGTGCTTTTGGGAGTTTTGATAGACCGGAACACAAATATATACTTTTAGAAGAAGAGTCCTGTAGATACTTTGTCTCACCTCCGGTGAAGACAACAGTTAATTTTAAAGCACATCAAAAACTAGCAATGCAGATCATGCATGCAAAAGGAGAATAGTCCATGTCTAATGTGATACATGCTTCCAATCTTACGCTGGCATATGGCAAAGGTGAGAAAGAGGTCATTAAAGATGCTAACTTCAGTATTAAGAAGGGTGAGTTCGTATTTATCACTGGTCCTAGTGGCTCTGGTAAATCGACACTGCTTAAATCACTTTATGGACAGTTAAAGCCAAGTGAAGGCAGTCTGGTTGTTGGTGGACTTGATCTGGCAAATATACGTCAGGGGAAACTTCAGGAACTTCGTACACATATGGGCATCATTTTTCAAGACTATAAACTTGTGAATGAATGGACAGTGTCTAAAAATGTAGTTTTACCTTTGATGATAGCAGGGTATTCAACAGAGGTACAGGAGACTCAGGCAAGAAGACTGCTCAAACATGTCAAACTTTCAGAGCATGCAGATAGATATCCATTGGAACTCAGTGGTGGAGAACAACAGCGTGTTGGTGTGGCGAGAGCACTGGCAAAAAACCCTGTTGTTATTTTGGCTGATGAGCCAACGGGTAACCTTGATGATTACTCCTCAAATGTCATCTGGGATCTGATGGAAAATGCATGTCAGCAGCTGGACACAACAGTTTTGGTAGTCACACATAAGATCCCAACGATCTTTTCGTTACCGTATAGACATTTTATTATAGAGAGTAAGGGTGTATATGAAGTTCATTAAAAATCATTTGATGTTTATTTTGCCACTTATGGCAATTTTACTGGGTATTGAATTTTATCTCGTATTTGAACGTACTACCAATACCTATGAGAAGGGTCTTACCGAGGGATATTCCATGCTCGTAGTGACAAAAGATCCTGTAGAACTTTCTACCTTTCAAGCACTTAATGAACATATCAGTTCTTCTGAAAAACTCAAACGTGATGCTATTGTTTCTGAAGTGGCAAAGGGTGTCAATAAGAGTACCAGTAAAGCGATATTGGATGCTCTGCCGTATTTCTATAATATTGGCTTAGATGCTTATCTTCACAGTTCAGGGCTTGAAGAGATCAAAAAAGACCTTGAATCTGACCCCAATATTAAAAAAGTTGAAACGTTTGGAGGATCCTACAATTCAAGTTATAAACTTTTTTCTTTTATTAAGTTCACCTTGAAAATATTTATCGTTTTTATGACCATTGTAAGTCTGTTCCTGATCATTAAACAGATGGAAATATGGAAGTATGCACATAAAGAACGTATGCAGGTCATGGAGATATTTGGTGCGCCTATGATGCTCAGGTCGGGTGTACTTTTTAAAGTTGCTTTCGTTGATGCATTTTTTTCTACACTTCTGGTCTCTGCCATTTTCTTTTATATTAAATTCTACTGGGCAGGGCAAAGCGGTATAGATATTATGATGGAAAATCAGGAAGCACTTTTTAGGATGAGTGATATAGGTATCTTATTTGCCTCTTCACTATTGATCGTGATCATCGCCGTTTATTCGGTAGTATTTAGCAGCAGGGGAGTACAGGAGTGAAATCCTTCATCCTGATCTGTTTTGTAACTATTGGTTTACTCTACGGTGCTTCAACCAATACAAAGATCAAAGATTCTAAAAAAAACCTTTCTACAGCATCTTCTCAAAAAAAGAAGGCAAGTAGACGTTTAAATCAGATCGCTAAAGATATTAAGTCTGCAGAAAAAGACATTGTATATTTGGGAAAAAAGATCAATACACTTGGACGTAATCAAGAGAAATCAGAAAAAAAATTTAAAGTCTTAAAACGAGAACTGGTCAAATCTGAAAAAGATTTTAAACTAACATCTCAGGCCTTAGATCAAAAACGAAAAGTATTTATAAAATTATTGTCTGAACAGTTTTCTATCGTATTTGCAATGGAACAGGCACATGAACCTACACGAAAATCCATACTTACCCAGGAAGTCTACAGAGTGTATAAAAAACATAATTCTAGCATATTATCCAATTTAAAAACGGAGATCATTTCGCTTAAAAAACGTAAAAAAAATAAACTGGCTTTACGTAATAAAACAGAAACAGAGATCAAAAGAATTATCAAAAAACGGGAATCTTATAGACAAAAAAAATTGGCAAAAGAGAAATTACGTAAAAAGCTGGAAGGGGATGAAGAGAAATACTCTTCCAAATTGACCAAGATAGAAGATAAACAAAATTCGCTTCGTGCCACATTGGCAAAACTGAATATTTTACAAAAAAAGGAAGTAGAAGCTGCACGTAAAGCTGCTGCTCAAAGAAAAGAAGCAATGCGTCTTGCCAAAGAGAGAAAAAGACGCATTAGAAAAGAGAAAGAACTTGCGCGAAAGAATGCCATTAAGGCCAAAGAAGCTCTGCGTAGAGCAAAAACAAAAGAAGAGAAAAAGAAAGCACGCTTAGCATCGATAAAAGCAGAGAAAGCAAAGAAAAAAGTCTATAAAGAAAGTGCTAAAGTAAGACAGGTAAACTCATCTTATACCAAGTCTAAAACCTATGCGTACAAAGGAAATAAAACGATTTCCCCTTTGCCCGGAGCAAAGCTTATCAAGAAATACGGTACTTATGTGGACCCTATCTACAAAATCAAAATTTTTAATGAATCTGTGACATTAAAAGCACCTTCATTCAATGCAAAAGTACACAATATCCTCAACGGTAAAGTAGTGTTTGCCGGTAAGAGTAGTATGCTTGGGAAAGTTGTCGTGGTTGCTCATAGTGGTAAAATGCATACTGTTTATGCAGGGTTGTCTAAAATTGCGCCAACTATACGTGTCGGCTCTAAGATAAAAAGAGGGTATGTAGTGGGTAAAGTAGCCAGTAAGCTGATGTTTCAGGCGACAAAGAACTCTAAACATATCAACCCGCTAAAGTTGATAAAGATATAGGTATTTGTGCGTGTTTCAACCCCTACTAAACCACATTTAGCTATAATCGCGAAATTATATAAAGGTGCATCTGTGACTAAAAGAGTATTGGTAAAATTTTCTGGTGAAGCATTAGCGGGTGAAGAAGGGTATGGTATAGATACTCAAATTCTTAATTTTATTGCAGGTGAGATCAAAGAACTTGTAGATGCAGGTATTGAAGTAGGTATTGTTGTGGGTGGTGGTAACATTATCCGTGGTGTATCTGCTGCTGCTGACGGTATTATTAAAAGAACATCTGGCGATTACATGGGTATGCTTGCTACTGTGATCAACGGTGTGGCAATCCAAGAAGCATTGGAACATTGTGGACTTGATGCGAGACTTCAGTCTGCCATCGATATGCAAGAGATAGGGGAAGCCTTCATTGTGCGTCGTGCAAGAAGACATTTGGAAAAAGGACGTGTTGTTGTATTTGCCGGTGGTACAGGTAACCCTTACTTTACGACTGATACTGCTGCGACACTTAGGGCTTCAGAGATAGAAGCAGAGCTTCTTATCAAAGCGACAAAAGTAGATGGTGTGTATGACAAAGATCCAAATAAGTTTGATGATGCAGTAAAACTGGATACGTTAACCTATGATCAGGCATTGACCGATCATATCAAAGTGATGGATGATACTTCTATTGCTTTGGCGAAAGAGAACAAATTACCTATTGTTGTATGTAACATGTTTGAAAAAGGTAACCTGCTTTCAATTGTCAAAGGTGATATGAGCCTTTGTTCAGTAGTAAAATAGAGAATGAAATAATAAAGGAATAGATATGAGAACAGAACAATTAACAGCACAAGCACTTGAAAGAGTAGATTTTGACAAATACCTTCTTGCAAATGCAGTAGGAAAAAGAGCTGAAGAGATCGCTAATGGTGCAAAGTCGCTTTTAGATATGGATACATCAGCTATGAAATATGCTGATATTGCACTTCAAGAGATTGCTGAGGGTAAGATCACTGTTAGTCTAGAAAGCTAAATTCCCTTGGATGCTTTTTTAGATAAAGCTAAAAATATACATACCATAGAAGAGGCAACAGCCCTTCTTTGGAATCAGATCTCCTCTCCACAAGATGCTACGAAACGAGCGCTGGCACTTTCTCTCAATGCGCACCAGAATCAAACACGTAAAAGTGGAGAACCTTATATCGTCCACCCCATACTTGTTGCAGCCATTACCGCCAAGAT
>QMKT01000109.1 GCA_003646505.1 Campylobacterota bacterium | reverse complement strand
TGCACAGTGTTTTGGAAAAGTTAGGATGTAGACTGGACTACAGGTATGAAGATGGTAATAATATTTTCATTATAGAAGCAGGAGAAGCCTGCCGTATTTCCTAATATTTAAGAGACTCTGCGATCAATTCCAGAGGATTTTTAAAGACAGTCTGAACATCTGCATTGTTCAGTGCTTCACTCAGCTGCACTCTACAGGCTGAACATTCAGCAGAGACATAATGTGCCTTTGTCTCTTTGATCATGGCAGATTTTGGTTTCCCCGCAGCTTCAGCAAAATGAAATTTTTCTGTTTGCATCGTCACCCCGCCAAATCCACAACATCTATTAGGATCAGACATTTCTACCATTGGGTAATTGGGAGCAAGTAGATTACGGGGTTGTTCGTAAATTCCCTGTACTTTTCTTGCATGACAGGGGTCATGGTACGTCACAGCTTCATCAAACTTTTTCCCTTTGTTTCCCAGTATCTGTTGCAAAGGGGTGTTGTCATCCAGCCATGCTGTAGCCATGTGTATTTTTTCAGCCACCTTTTTGGCTCTGGCTTCCCATTCTGGCATATCATGGTTCTTAAAGAATATTTGCCAATCATGTTTGATCATCGCAGAGCAGGTGGCCTCAGGGATAAGCATAGCATCACACTCATCCATAAACCCTTCAAAGTATTCTATGTTTGCTTTGGTCATACGCTCTACTGAGTCTACGGCACCTGTAAAGTAGGCAGGTGCACCACAGCAAAGCTGTTCTTTAGGGATAAAGATGTCTATGTTAAGTTCTTTTAGTATTTCGACCAGACTGTCACCTATGCCTATATAATTGTAGTTTGCCAAACACCCTATAAAGAGAGCTACACGTTGGTTCTTCGTCTCTTGCACAGGTGCTGGTATCTCTTCAGGGTAGGAGTTTAGGAAGCTTATTTTTGATAATGAAGGAATTAGTCTCCCTTTTTTTACCATCGGCATTCTAAAACGTGCTAAAAGACCCCCTTTATTTTCATCTGTTTTGAACGCACAGGTTTTAAACATAAAACCAAATTTCATGACGATGTCCATGACTTTACGATGTTCAAGCAGGTAAAAGGCGATACGTTTAAACCATGCGATACCAAATTTATCTGCTATATCTGCTCGTACTTCTTCTATGACCATATCTGTGGCAAGTGAATTGGGGCAGACATCCACGCAGTTGGTACACAAGAAACAAGATTCAAAGATATTTTTGGCATTTTTGTCCAGTTCCAAGTGGCCTTGCTGATACGCACCCAGTAGGTCGATAAATCCACGAGGTGATGTGGTTTCATCCGGGTTGACTTGGTGGATGGTACAAACGGGGATACACTTTCCGCATTTGATGCAGTCATCACTTGTAGCAGTAAAGTTAAAAATATCTTCTATTTTTTTACTCATAATTCCTCTTAAGATCTTGTTCCCATGCTCTGCGTGGGAATGTATGTTTTACTTCTTGTTTATATCTATTATATTTTAAAAAGTCAATGTTTCTCTTGTTACTTTTTTCTTTTTTGTACTGCGACAAAAGAGAAAGAAGTAACCAAAAAAGAAAAAAACGCAAGCGACACAAGCTTTTTTATGTCTTTAAATTGCTTACTGGTTTCTCTGTATATATGCCTATTATATAAAGTATTGCGATGCAATGTAGACAATAATTTTTAATTACGCTTCGAGTCTAGCCAAACCATAATGCCTTTTTGTGCATGCAGTCGGTTCTCTGCTTCTGAGAAGATAACATCTGCGTGTTTTTCAAAGGTCTCTTCACTCACTTCATAGCCTCTGTAGGCAGGGAGGCAGTGTAAGAAGATAGCATCTGATTTTGCTAATCCCATCAAAGATTCATCTACGATATACCCATCAAATGCCTTCATGCGTACTTCTTTTTCGTCTTCTTGACCCATAGAAACCCATGTGTCGGTTGTCACTACATCACAGCCTTTAACTGCCTCTTTAGGGTCAGAGGTGAAGGTGATTTGTGCGCCAGATTCTTTAGCTATCTCTAGTGCTTCGAGTATGATGCTCGCATCACATTCATACCCTTGAGGTGTTGCAATTCTTAGTTCAAATCCAAGTTTGGCTGCAAGCATGAGCCATGAGTGTGTCATGTTGTTCCCGTCCCCTACATAGGCAACGACAGGGTTTTTGTCTTTACCACACTCAATCATTGTGAGGTAGTCAGTCATGAGTTGGACAGGGTGGTAAGAGTCTGTCAAACCGTTGATCACAGGCACCTTGGAGAACTTGGCAAACTCTTCAAGTTTTGATTGTTCAAAGGTGCGTATCATCACCATGTCAACCATACGGCTGATCACACGAGCCGTATCCTTCATAGGCTCGCCACGCCCTAGTTGTATGTCATTGGAAGAGAGAAACAGTCCCACTCCACCCAGTTGATAGATACCTGTTTCAAAGCTTACACGTGTACGTGTGGAGCTCTTCTCAAAGATCATGCCCAGAGTTTGATGCTCCATGTAAGGTACAAACTTACGTTGTTTGGTTTGTGACTTTATTTTTTGTGCTAAGGCTATCATCTCTAAGATCTCATCTTTGCTAAAATCTTTGAGTGTTAAAAAGTGTCTCATAGGACCGTCCTTTATACATTATAAGTAAATGTAAAAATTAAAAGAGAATATTTTACCATAAAAGCGTTGAAGGTTGTGAAGTCCAACCCTACACGACTGAAAAGAGAGTATCTATTGTTTCAATAACTCCGCCGCTTCTTTAGCATGATATGTGATGATGATGTCCGCACCTGCACGTTTAAATGCCATCAGTGTTTCCATCATGACTCGGTCATAGTCTATCACGCCTGCTTTTGCAGCCATTTTAAGCATGGAATATTCACCCGATACATTGTAGACAGCAAGAGGAAGTGAAGTGTTGTTTTTCACATCTCTTACTATATCTAAGTAGGCAAGGGCAGGTTTGACCATGAGGATGTCAGCACCTTCTTTTTCATCTTCTACTGATTCCAAAATGGCTTCATTTCTGTTTGCCGGGTTCATTTGGTAGCTTCTTCTGTCTCCATAAGAAGGAGAACTTTCCGCTACATCACGGAAAGGTCCATAGTACGCTGAAGCAAATTTAGTCGAGTAAGACATCACAGGCAAGTTCTCAAAGCCTGCTTCGTCCAATCCACTACGAATAGCTGTGATCATTCCATCCATCATGCCGCTTGGTGCGATCATATCAACACCTGCTTTGGCATGTATAACGGCTTGTTTAGCCAGGTTGTCCAAAGTGATGTCGTTGTCAACGGTTTCTAGTACCGGATCCATGACACCACAGTGTCCGTGGTCTGTGTATTCACAAAAACATAGGTCGGTAACAACAAACATATCGGGATGTGCAGCTTTTACTTCTCTGACTGTTTGAGCGATGATACCGTGCTCACACATCGCGTCAGATCCTACAGAATCTTTTGTATCAGGAATACCAAAGAGGATGATAGAGTAGATACCCAGTGCTTTAAGGTCATCACATTCTTTGACGATCTCATCGATGCTCATTTGATACACACCGGGCATGGAACCCACTTCTTCTTTGATACCTGAACCACTTTTGGCAAAAAGCGGATAGATGAAGTCATTGACAGATAAATGTGTTTCCTGGAGGAGATCACGGAGGACGGGGTTGATTCTTTTTCTTCTAAAACGTGCGAACATAAGATACCTTAGTAAATAAATTGTGTTATTTTACACTAATTATCACTAATGGACTATTAATTAGCGGTTTCTAATTTCTAATTTGTAATTTTCAAGTATAATCTTTTTATGAAAAGTATAGAAATATCACAAATCGCAACCTTACCAACTAAACACGGCATGTTTAATATTCAGGCATTTAAAGATGTTGAGGGAAAAGAACATTTAGCCATTTTTACAGATGATCTGTCAGATACGCCCATCGTACGTGTGCACTCCGAGTGTTTAACAGGTGATGCTCTGGCTTCTGCCAAATGTGATTGCGGAGAGCAGCTGCATTTTGCACTTGAAACCATAGGTAAAGAGGGTGGTCTGGTTATCTATCACCGTCAAGAGGGTAGAAATATCGGTCTGCTTAATAAAGTCAATGCCTATGCCCTGCAGGACAAAGGATTCGACACGGTTGAAGCCAACCATCAACTGGGCTTTAAAGCAGATGAACGTACTTATGAAGTGGTAGAGTTCATTTTAAAGTATTTTGGTATCGACAAACTAAAACTGCTTACTAACAATCCCCGTAAAATTGAAAGTCTAGGGAACATAGAGATAGTAGAACGTTTACCTATTAAGATCGAATCTAATCCTCATAATGAAGGTTATCTTAAAGTGAAAAAAGACCAAATGGGACATCTGCTATAATCTTTATGTAAACATAAATATCACATTTTTTTGACATTTTTTGGTTATATTTCATATACGTAATAAAATTTAAGTCTTCAGTAAGTTTTATTTTATGGTATAATATAAGGTTACAACTGTCACAAGACAGGGCTGGAAAGCCATGTGGTATTTGATGTTTTAACTTCATACTAGATGTGAATATTATCCGCCTAGTTACAAATTATTATATAGAGAATAAGGATATATATATATGTTTAAAAAAATATTATTATTATTGTTATTTTTGCCCATTTATCTTTTTGCATGGAAGATGGAAAGTGGGACAGCTGCGTTGTCAGCAACTGCAGTGGGTTCAAGTTCCTGGCAAACAGTAACATTGCAACAGAGTTATGATACTACTCCTTTGATCTTCGCATTTATAGATGAAGGTAGTGGCTATAACGGTGACTCTTCGGTAGCATTACGTGTTCGCAACATATCAACTACGAGTTTTGAGATTGTACAAGTTGAACCCCAGTCAAGTGTAGGTGATGTGGAAGGTGAGCATGCGGCAGTCAATGTACATTATGTTGCTATAGAAGCAGGTAATCATACTCTATCTGATGGTACACGATTTTTAGCAGGAATTCATAATACAAATTCTTCTTTGGGTAAAAATGATGGTGTTACAGATGTATGGGATACAGTAAATTTCTCTTCATCCTTTTCAACTACCCCTGTAATTTTATCAAATATACAGAGTATGAACAATGAGATATCTACACTTCCTGGTGCATCATCAAGACCATGGATGGTTACAGCACTAAGAGATAATACAACAACAAATTTTCAAGTATCATTAGAACGTGCAGAAACATCAGATGGAAGTATCAATGTTTCTGAGGATATTGGATATTTGGCTATAGAGTCAAATGTACAAAGTAGTATCTATGATACATCATGTAATGCTATTTCTTATGAAACTATCAGAACAAGTGACAGTGTAAGAGGATGGGATAGCGGATGTTATAGTGTCAGTTTCATCAATGCTTATACAACTGTACCAAATGTACTTGGTACTCAAGAAACGCGTGATGGTGGAGATGGTGGATGGTTGCGTCAATGTAGTTCAGGTACTGGGACTGTAGGAATAACAGTAGATGAAGACCAAGCTGGTGATATTGAACGTGCACATACAACAGAAATAGCAGGATTGCTTATTTTTGAAAATGATTTTGTTTACGACTCAACATTTAATACGATTGGTTGCGGCTTGAACATTGAATACCGTATGGATGAATGTTATTGGCTGAATGGTTCGGGCGGTGTTATTGGAGATGTTAAAGATACATCCTCAAATGCTAAAGATGCAACTTCTTCTGGTATTGCAGCTATTATTGAAAATACTGGCAACCCACCAATGTGTAATTATGGAAATTTTACAGCACAACCAGATCAGGTTGCAACTGAGGATGGGACTGTAGGAAATTCATCAGGAGGAGTTAGTATTTCAGTATGGTTAAAACCGTCTGCTATGACTGTTTGGCAGGCAATTGTCACAAAATCCAAGGCTTATAGCTGGAATGACGGATGGGGGCTAGTTCATTATTCAGGTGATGCCGATAATGAAATTCGCTTCTTTGTTAATAATTATAATAATGACATTAAAACAGCATTGACCTTAGATCAGTGGAACCATGTTATTGCCACATATGACAATCAGACGTTACGTATTTATGTCAATGGTGTTGAAAATTTACCGGCAGTTTCTTATGCAGCAAGTATTGTAAATAGTGCAATGACGGATCCGATCAGGATTGCTTATGATGATCCTGGTGATGATGAATATATAGGTGGTGTTGATGAATTGAAGATATGGGATAAAGCCTTAACTTCTACAGAGATAAATGACATATATAACAATGAAAAATCAGGAAGCAATTATGATGATGGGACACCAAGAATCTGTCCAACCTGCGAAACAGACATCACAGCAGGTGCCTGGGAGTTCATAGGTATACCCGCAGACTTGAGAACAGAGACAAATAAAGATGTATCAGATGTTTTTG
>QMKT01000108.1 GCA_003646505.1 Campylobacterota bacterium | reverse complement strand
GGGTGGAGCCAGCTTGAAGCTTATAGAAGGCGCAATTTTGCCAGGACTGGAAGCATTAAAGTAAAAAAGTTGATAAAGTTAAAAAAGGATTTCTATGATTTTTGCAGCAAATTTTAAAACCAATCACACACGTAAAAGTACAGAATTGTATATTAAAGAGTTAAATGAGAAATTAGGTGCTAAAAAACCTGAAGATAAAGTGTATATTTTTCCTCCTGCTACAGCATTAGATGCTTATGAAGGTGATTTTAAAATTGGTGTGCAAAATGCCTATCCTACTATCAATGGTGCGTATACGGGAGAAATAGGTGTAGAACAGCTAGATGAATTTGACATTAAGACTATCCTTATCGGTCACAGTGAAAGACGAGAGCATATGGGAGAATCTCAAGAAAAAGTGGCGGAAAAATTTTCTTTTTTTCAAGAGCATGATCTTGAGATCATCTATTGTATCGGGGAACCACTGTATATTCGTGAAAAAGGCTTTGAAGCAGTGATGCAATATCTACTTGCACAGTTTGAGGGTATTGATATTAACTATGCCAGTCTGATTATTGCCTATGAACCTATCTGGGCTATAGGAACGGGAAGGTCTGCCACGGTTGAAGAGATATCTACAACACACAGGGCATTAAAAAAAGTCATAGGTAATAAACCATTACTGTATGGAGGATCTGCAAAACCTGCGAATATTAAAGAGATCATCAATATTGCCGGGGTAGATGGTGTCTTGGTTGGGTCTGCATCACTCGATGCGGATAGTTTTTCTGAAATGATTTTATCGTAGGGGACAACCCCTGTGTTGTCCCGTGATTGCCAAGTAAACACAAGATTTAAAAATATTTATTCATCAAAAACATGTATCATCTGATTGTTTGAGAATGTATCTTGACCCTGCGGGCGGATACCGGGATCCACCCCTACAAAAAATTATTTAAATAGATCTGCCAATGCAGTTGTATCTGTTGTCTTGGCCGCTTCAGCACTATCTGAACTGTCTGCTTGTCTTTCTGTGATACCTTCAATTTCATTCAGTTCAATGGTGTACCCTGTCAACATTGATGCCAAACGTATATTAATCCCAGATTTTCCGATAGCTTTTGCTTTCTGATCACCTGTGATATTGACAATGGCTTTTTTCTCCTCAGCATCTACTTTGATACTCTGCGAAATTGCAGGACTTAAAGCACGTGTAATAAACACTTCAGGGATAGGTGAAAACTCGATACAGTCTATATTTTCATCATTAAGCTCTCGGCTTACGGCATTGATACGTACCCCTTTGACACCAACAGCTGCACCAATAGGGTCAACATTCATTTGCTCTGTTTTAAGGGCTATTTTTGCTCTTTCTCCCGGGATTCTTGCCGCAGCTATAATTTCCACTACACCATCATCAATTTCGGGTACTTCATTTGCCATAAGTGATTCAAGGAACTTAGGAGATGTTCTTGTAAGTTCAAGAAAAAGACCGTATTCGGGGTCAACACTTACATATCTTAAAAGTGCACGGATAGAATCCCCACGTTTAAATTTTTCACCTTTAATACGGTTTCTAAGTGTCATAATACCTTTAAGCTCACCGATCTCAACATGTGTATTGTCCTCAGAATCTATCCGGTTTACCGTACCTAACATCACAGTACCTACTTTTTCTCTATACTTTTCAAACAAGTCTTGTTCTACACGTCTTTGTATATGGTATTCAAGTTCTCTAAAAAGATTGGCTGAGGCAGTACGACCATGGTCTTCAAGGATAAATGCTTCTTTAAGTTGATCTCCCAGTTCGATAGAATCATCAAATTCTTTAGCTTCTGAAAGAGGAATGAAGCTATCTGATTCAACTTCTTTAATATTTGGTTCTTTTCCCACTTCTACAAAAAGTTTAGGATCATCATCAGTGACAACAGTAATAACCTTATTGACAGAATAGGTTTTAGTATCATGGTCAATAACCACTTCAAAATTACTTGTAAAAGAAGTTAGTTTTTTGGCTGTGTTGGTGAGTGCTTCCTGAAATGCTTCTACTGCATGTTCTTTGGAAATGTTTTTTTCGTGTGCGATCGCATCTATAATATCTAAGATTTTTTCCATAATGATTCCTGTGTATACAAAATTATTTCAATCTACCGCTACAAGAGGTAACATAACAGTGTTAAGAACGTCTAGGAAGTGGTGTTTTTGAAGATGACTATTATATCTAACCAAAGCTTTACTGAAAATAAAGTATACTTATTGCACTAACGTATGCAACGAATACAGATAAATAAAAAGGTAATCTAGATGAAATTAAAACTTGCTAGAACAACACTTAAAGCAAAGCCAAAAACAATTGAATTAACAAAAGTAGAAGAAGATCTAGCGAACAAATCAATATTTTATTTTGATAAAGACAACTCTCACAAAGAACTGAAAGAGTTGATAGAATATTTTGAAGAAAAAAGTTTTTCTGTCTATATGAGAGAAGTTAAATACGGACTGGATGAAAACGAGTATATCTACGAAGTACACATTATTGCCTAAAAAACTATTTATAGAAACACTTGGTTGTGCAATGAATGTTCGTGATAGCGAACATATGATTGCCGAACTCAACCACAAAGAATCCTACGAACTTACCGAAAATATGAAAGATGCTGATCTGATCATCATCAATACCTGCTCTGTACGAGAAAAGCCAGTGGCAAAACTCTTTTCCGAGATAGGGGTATTTAACAAATACAAAAAAGAAGGTGCTAAAATTGGTGTTACGGGATGTACCGCCTCACATTTAGGTGCAGATATCATTAAACGTGCACCTGCAGTAGATTTTGTATTGGGAGCAAGAAATGTCTCAAAGATCACAGAAGTGGTCAACACAAAGCATGCCGTAGAAGTGAGCACAGACTTTGATGAAAGTACTTACGCTTTTGGTGAATACAGATCGAATCCTTTTAAGGCAATGGTAAACATATCCATTGGGTGTGACAAATCCTGTACATTTTGTATTGTACCTGCTACGCGTGGAGATGAGATCTCTATTCCTCCAGATCTTATCGTCCAGGAGATCACAAAAGCTGTTGCAGCGGGTGCAAAAGAGGTAATGCTTCTGGGACAAAACGTGAACAATTACGGAAGACGTTTTGGTGCCTCTGAAGAGCATTGTGATTTTACACAGTTACTGCAAAAAATTTCTACAATAGAAGGTTTAGAGCGTATCCGTTTTACTTCTCCTCACCCTTTGCATATGGATGATGCTTTTATCCATGAATTTGCATCAAACCCTAAAATATGTAAACAGATACATGTCCCTTTGCAGAGTGGTTCAACGTCACTGCTTAAAGCGATGAAAAGAGGTTATACGAAAGAGAATTTCATTAACCGTTGTGAAAAGATACGTGCATTGGCCCCCGAAGCAACTATCTCTACAGATGTAATCGTTGGTTTTCCTGCAGAGAGTGATGCTGACTTTGAAGATACAATGGATGTTCTTGAAAAAGTACGTTTTGAACAAATGTTTTCTTTTAAATATTCCGCAAGACCTCAAACTGAAGCAGCAGATTTTGAAAATCAAATAGACAATACTTTGTCTGGAGAACGTTTAACACGTCTACAGGCCAGACATACCGAAATACTTGATGAGATCATGGATGCACAGCTCGGTGCTGTCCATACAGTGTATTTTGATGAGCTCAAACCAAATGGAAGAGTTTCGGGACGTTCGGATGACGGTAAACTCTTTTTTGTTCAGGGAAGTGAAGAACTTTTAGGCAAGATAGTAGAGGTAAAAGTTATTAAAACCTCTAGAGGTGCACTTGATGGAGTGCTTGTTTAACTCATATGAAATCTTTTTCTCAAAAAATAATCATGACCTTTGTCCCTTTTGTAGGCTTCATGATCATGAGGGTTTTATGGTATACAAGTAAAAAATCTTTTCATATAGAGGGAGAATTTACGCAAGAACAACATATTTATGTATGTTGGCATGGTGAACTCTTTATGTCTCCTCAAGTCTATCGCCACCTTCATAAAACACAGAATGCTGCCGCAATGATCTCTCATCATTTTGATGGTGAATTGATTGCTAGAGTGTATGCTTTTTTAAAGATAGGAGCCATACGTGGTTCCGGTAGAAAAGGTGCCAAAGAAGTCTTTCTAAAAGCTTTTCGTGCCTTGAAAGAGGGTAGAGAACTCCTCATTACACCTGATGGACCAAGAGGACCGAGACATCATATGTATGATGGTGCAGTAGGACTTGCTGTCAAGGGAAAAAAGCCTGTATGTGTGATCAATTTTACATGCAGTAGTTATTGGCAACTAAAAAGTTGGGATAAATTTGTGATCCCTAAGCCTTTTAGTAAAATAGACTTCTATATACAAAGCCTTTCTTTGAAAGGGATGGATGTGGATGAGGCAAAAGTGTACCTACGTAAAAAAATGATGGAGCATACCATAACCTAAGATTGGTTTAGTGGCCCTACTGGAGAGAGATATGGAAGAAAAATTTCAAAATTATTCAGAAGAATTTCTTGAGTATCTGTTGGATGTAAGAGGTTACTCTGAAACTTCTATTGTGACCTATGAAATTGCACTACGTCAAATGATGGAAGTGAGTCATTTCTATGAAGAAGAGGGCATTTTTGTGCTTGATATTACGCCTTTTCGTTTTAGAATAGTTGAAAATCATAAAAAAACCATCGTAAAAAAACTCTCTGCAGTACGCTCTTTTATGAAGTATCTGGAAGATCTCTGTCATATGCGTTTAAAATTGATAGGAGATGAGTCCATAAAGGTACCTCAGAGCCTTCCTAAGCCCATTGAAGAGAAGTACATAACAGAGGTATTGGGTAAAGCAAACTTGCAAGAGAAATTGCTTCTCTCTATGCTTTATGGACTTGGCTTGCGTATTTCTGAATTGAGTGCGCTAAAGTTAGCAGATATTAAAGAGGGATGGGTGCAGATACACGGAAAAGGCAATAAAGTAAGAGAGTTGCCACTCTTAGCAGAATTGCAAAGACTTATCTCTGTGTATGTGAAAGAGAGAACACCTAAAAGCTATTTGTTTGAAAAAGGGAATGCCCCTATGAATGCAGCACAGTTACGGTATCTTCTTTCTAAACTCTTTAGAGAGGCAGGACTGAAAGTAACACCTCACCAACTTCGACACTCTTTTGCGACACATTTGTTAAACCATGGGGCACGTATCGCAGATGTGAGTGAACTGCTTGGACATGAGACTATGGCAACGACACAAGTCTATACAAAGCTTGGAAGCGTGAAAAAAATGCAAGAGTATATGAAAGCACATCCGTTGGCAGATGCGGAGCATCTGCCAAAATGAGCAATTAGGAATGAGTAATGAGGAATGAAAGGTCTATATTTTCATTGAAAATATAGGGTCTAACTTTAGCAGGTATTTTTTTTACTCTACATGCTTCTTTGAACGCTTTAGGCATTTCAGCACTGACGTAGGGAGTGATGTAGAGTAGATTGTCCTGTCGTGCAATTGCCCATTCTCCACCGATGACCAAACTTTCTTCTTTCTCTATCTCTTTTCGTTGAGAAGCAGAGAGCAGGTATCCTAATGCCTTGAGTGCGAGGTCTGTGGCTTTTATTTTTGAGATGGGTGTGTGGAGTTTGATAACCCTTAACGCTTTTTCACTATAAAGAGTTTCAAAGCCTTTTTCCAGTTCTTCCTTATCTTTTTTCAAGTACTCAAAACTACGTTTGATGCCTTCTTTATATTTTGCCATGAGAGGGTCTGAAAATTGTTTCCTGAATGCATTGCGTTCATATTTCTCATCTGAGTTACTTTCATCTATAAAATAAGGATGATCATGTTCTTTAAGATACCCAAGTAATTCTTCTTTGCTATAGTCAAGTAAAGGACGAACTAAGGTATAGGTATCTTTTTTTGTGAATGCTGACAGACCCAGCAATTCACTCACACCTGCACCTTTGCTAAGGCGCATTAGCATCCATTCGAGTTGATCATTAAGCTGATGGGCTGTAAGGAGGGTGTCATACCCTTCTATACTTATGAGTGATTCAAAGAATTCATAGCGAAAATCTCTGGCTTGTTTTTCAAAATGTGTATCGAATTTGGGTGCTTTGATGTTATGGCAAAAGAGTTTGTATTTTTTAGCCAATGCTTTGGCGTGTAATATCTCTTCCTTGCTTTGCTCTCTTAAGCCATAATCGATTATAGCAATATCAAATTTGATGTTATTTTCTATGAGTAAAAAAAATAGTGCTGAAGAATCAATACCTGAAGAAAAAGCCAGAAGATTCTTTTTATTTAACAGTAAGGATATATCTAGTGTCATAATTTAATTAAAAGAGTAATATCATTTTTTAATTTAGGAAGATGATGTTTAATAATATCCCATATCTCATCAGCAT
>QMKT01000107.1 GCA_003646505.1 Campylobacterota bacterium | reverse complement strand
TGTAGAGTTGCGTGACCTTTTAGGAATTACTGTAGTGATGATCACCCACGATCTGGACAGTATTTTTTCTATAGTTGACAGGATGGCAGTTTTGGCAGACAAACATGTGGTAGCAGAAGGTAGCCTGGAAAATGTGTTACAATCACAACATCCGTTTGTGGAAGAATTTTTTAAGAATGAATACACAAAAGAGCGTTTTAAAGACAAGGTAAAAGATGTATAGCAAAGTAAATTATACGATAGTCGGTATTTTTGTATTACTTTTTTCTGTTGGAGTATTGTGGTTTGGTTTTTGGCTTGCCAAATATGGCTTGCATGAAGAGTTTTCTACTTATAAAGTGGAAATGCAAGATTCTATTGCCGGACTTTCTAAAGATTCAAATGTAAAACTGCGTGGGGTGAACATAGGTCGTGTGAGTGATATACGTATTAATCCTAAAAATATAGAAGTAATTGAAATACTTTTAGAGATCAAAGAAGGTATTATTATTAAAGAAGACATGATAGCATCCACACAAATGTTGGGTGTCACAGGTCTTTTATCCATAGAGATAGATGGGGGAACCAATGAGGCAAAAACTCTAGTACCAACGAAAGAGTATATTCCGCTAATTCCGTCAAAACCTTCACTGCTTTCAAAGCTGACTAGCAATCTCGGTGGATTGAGTGATAAACTTGATAACTTACTCGCCCAGAGTGAAAAATTACTTTCAAATAAACATATTGAAACGATAGGAAATATCCTTGATAATGCAGAGAAAGTAACGGCTAAAGGTGAAGTGATAGAAAATAAGGCCCTTGTATCTCTTGAAGAAGTAGATACAACACTGGGAGAGTTTAGAGTTTCGATGGACACTATCAATGCTAAGTTTACAGAAGCAACCACAGACTTTAAGCAGATGCAAAAAGATTTTGCTCAGATCAAAGGTGTCACTGTTCCTACGGTAGATAAACTCTTTGAAACCAGTAAAAACTTTAACCGTGTGACTCTGAAGTTTGAGAAAAGCTTAGACAGAGGGGACTATAATTTTAAAAAGATGCTTGAGCCGATACTTGTTGACATACAAGTACTTTCAAATCAATTAAGCACTATGTCTAGAGAGTTGGGACAAAATCCAAGTTCATTACTGTTTAAATCAAGAGAATCAAGAAGAGGGCCGGGAGAATGACAAGAAGTAAAATTCAGTACAGAGAGGCACTAAATGACGAGTCTTAGAAAGAAGTTTATATTTATCAGTCTATTTGTTGGATTAGTGGGGTGTTCAAAAGCACCGGCACTGAAAGTGTATAGTTTAACTGTCCCTAGTGTGGGAACGGCACAGAGCAGTAGCTACCGTAGTAAAAGTATCAAAGTGACCTATCCTCAGAGTTTAAGAGAACAGATGTCTCAAAAAATGAACTTTTCATATAGCAGTAGTGACCGTGGAACGTATCAGAACTCTGAATGGTCAAACGATATGAGTAGACTTTTGCAAGGTACCTTTATAGAAGTACTCGACAGTGCTAAACTCTTTAAAGTGGTACTCTCAGACACAACAACACTTAAAGAAAATTATCGTCTGGAAAGTAATGTCTTTGCCTTTGAACACAGAGTACGAGACACACAGTCTCATGCTGTCATCTCTGTACAGTTCACACTGATCAATGCAGATACAGGGAAATTGGCTAAAAGTAAGAGGTTTTCATATAGTGAGACAACACCTAGCATCAATGCACAAGGTTACGCAGAGGCTACAAATGTAGCAATGGCTAGATTGAGTAAAGACTTGGTAGCGTGGTTACGTTAAAACTCACTAACTAAAACAGTTTTCTCTTCTTTGCTCTCTAAGTCTTTTACCCAAACCGTACCATTTGCCAATTCATCCTCACCGATAAGTACAACAAAACGTGCATTTACTTTGTCTGCACCTTTCATGTGGCTTTTAAATCCTTTTGAGTTATACTCCAAGGTTACTCTTGTCTCTTTTCTTTTTGCTGTAGCTAGAGGAAATAGGGCTTCTATCGCTTCTGTAACCATAGCACCAAGGTAGATGCCGTCACGGCCCACTTCCGGCATTTGTACCAGTTCCATAATACGCTCTATGCCTATGGCAAAACCAACAGCAGGGGTAGGTTTACCATCTAGGAATTCTACCAGTTTGTCATAACGTCCACCACCTGCGATGGCAGATTGTGATCCGATGTCATTAGAGACAAATTCAAAAGCGGTTTTGTTGTAGTAGTCCAGACCTCTTACAAGGTTTGTGTCTACCTCATATTTGATGCCGGCATTGTCGAGCAGGGTAGTCAGTTTTTTAAAGTCAGCATCACATTCATCACAAAGGTTTTTTATGAGTTTTGGAGAGTTGATCAGTAAAGTCTGACATGCAGTATTTTTACAGTCAAGCACACGTATTGGATTGCTGTCTATACGCCTGTTACAATCTTCACAAAGTTCTTCTTGTGCTTCTCTCAAGAAGCCTACAAGATTTTGTTTATAGGGAGGCATACATGCTGTACACCCTAGTGAATTGATCTGCAGATCAAAACCTATACCAAGCTCTGAAAAGATCTGGCTTATCATCGTGATGATAGTAAAGTCCTCATACACAGAACCCTCACCAAAACTTTCACATCCAAACTGGTGGAACTCTCTTAGACGACCTTTCTGCGGTCTCTCATAACGGAACATAGGCCCATAGTAGTAAAATTTCTGCTTTACAGGTTGACGGTCTAGTTTGGCATGTACAAAAGCACGTACAACTCCTGCTGTACCTTCAGGACGCATACACACATCGTTGCCACCCTTATCTTCAAACTGGTACATCTCTTTACTAACGATGTCAGAGCTGTCACCCACTGAGCGTTTAAAAAGTGCAGTCTCTTCGAGTATTGGTGTTTCAATGTAGCCATAACCGTACTTTTTGGCTATGCCTATGGCAGTAGTCACGATGTGTACAAAACGTTGGCTGTCATCAAAAGTGAGGTCTTTCATACCTCTGAGTGGGTTTATCATTATTTTGCCTTTGTAGGGTGGGCATTCTTGCCCACCGCATATATATCTTGGTGGGCAAGAATGCCCACCCTACATTAATTTGTGTAATTATATCTCTAAATAGCTCAATATCTTTTGATGGATGTTCTCTATGCTATCCGTAGCGTCTACTTCTAGGTAGTCAATGTCAAGTTTCTCTAAACTTTCTTTCATCTTGTTTTGTACATTTATGAGGTACTCAAGTCCACGAAGTTCTATCCCATCTAGCTCTTTTTCTGATGTTCTTTGTTTTAATGTTTCCATGTTTGTTAAAAATAAAACTACTTTATCAGGAAAGTGACCTTCAAGAGCAAATTTATTGAGGCTTACAAGTTCATCAAAGTCAAAATCACCATTGGCAAGAGCGTAGCCGATACCTGAAAGAAACCCTCTGTCAGATATGATCACCTTGTTTTTATTGGGTGCAATGACTTCTTGGTAATGTTCAGCTCTGTCTGCTAAAAAAAGAAGTAGTTCTGCTCTTTTAGATGCTAGAGCATCAGCAAGGAGTATCTCTCTGGCTTTTTTACCAAAAGGTGTGCCTCCGGGTTCATGGGTGACGATGATCTGAGGATGTTTCTGTGAGATGAGGTCTATCTGTGTGCTTTTCCCACAAGTGTCGATGCCTTCAAAAAGTACATACATTAGCTTCTGTACTCCTTGATCATTTTGTGTACAGTAGGGTGGAGGAGGTGTTCTACTTTTCCGTCAAAAGGTAAGATGGAACGTACCACCGATGAACTGACATATCCATACTCAAGGCTAGGCATAAGAAAGATAGTCTCTAACTCTTGTTTAAGAGAAGAGTTAGCATACCCCATCTGTAGCTCATACTCGAAGTCACTCACAGCTCTCAGTCCACGTATGATGATGTTTGCATCTAGCTTGTCTGAGAGGTCTACCAGTAAACCCTCAAAGCCCACTACTTTCATCTTAGGGAAGTCTTTTGTCACAGCTTCTACCATGGCGATGCGTTGTTCTAGGGTAAACATAGGTTTTTTAGAAGCACTTTTAGCCACGGCTATAGTTATCTCATCAAACATCTTACATGCACGTTCCATAATGTCTAAATGTCCTACGGTTATGGGATCAAATGTCCCTGGGTAGATTGCTCGTTTTATACTATTCATATTATTTCCTTGTGTAGCGTGGGCATTCCTGCCCACGAACAATTGATTACAATTGATATTTCACTACGTTCATCGTGGGCAAGAATGCCCACGCTACAAGATTTAACTGGCATATTTTATTCTCCCCATCTCTCATAAAGATTATTTTCAATGCCTAAAACATCATACCATTTACCAATGATAAACTTTTCCATATCTTCAAGGCTGGAAGATTCAGAATAATACCCCATTACAGGTGGTGCTACTATAACACCAAGTGTAGCAAGTTTCTGCATATTTTCTAAAGCGATGGCAGAAAAAGGCAACTCACGAGGAGCTAAAAGTAACTTCTTTTGCTCTTTGAGTGCAACTGCTGCTACACGTGTAGGGAGGTTGTCACTGATGCCGCAAGCTACCTTTGCCAAAGTATTCATACTGCAAGGTATGATGGCTGTTGCATCTACTCTAAAAGAACCAGAAGAGATAGAGGCTGCTATATTTTCAGAAGAGTGCAGGGTTACTTGTTTGTTCTCAAAAGACTCAACAGTGAGGGCATTGTTAGAGACTACGACATGCACTTCGATGTTCTTTGGAAGATAGTCTATAAACTTCTTACCCAACTGAACACCAGATGCACCTGTGATTGCGACTACAAGTTTCATAGCTATACCTTATTTTTTATATCTATGGATTATATCAAAAGTAGTTAAGAGTTTAGATTGGATTTGAAAGATTAAATAGTGGAGCGGGCGAAGGGATTCGAACCCTCGACAGCCTGCTTGGAAGGCAGGAACTCTAGCCACTGAGCTACGCCCGCATGGTTTAGCAAATTTAATATTCGACTGGTCAAATGAGCTAGATTGCTGACATTGTATCTTACCGGAGCTTCAAAGATGATAGTAAAAAATTAATTGTATAATGATGCCAAAAAGAGAAGAAAATTTATGATAAATGATGAAGAAATATATGCACGTTATCTGCTACAATTTAAAGAAGAGGGCATAGCTGACCTGTTTGATCAGGTTAATACTCAAGCTGAGGCAGCGATATTTATCTATGCAAATAAACATTTTAAACAATCTATACTTGATGCACCTCCAAAGCATGTAGATACAAATACTGAAATAAATGAAGAGATGACTTATCAATTTTATATGAGAGATTTACGCTGGACAATTGAAGCATTTTTTAGAGATGTAACAGATGATAAATCTGCGAAAAAATTAACAAAAACACTTATGAAATATTATCTAAAAGAGTAAGATTTATTTATAAATAACTTCTTTTTACAACATTGGTATCCAAAGTAAGATCTTCTCTAATTTGAGCAGATCTTGGAATCAGCTTTATGCCACCTTCCAACATAAGCTTACTTGCTTTGCACCCATGCTCAGTTCTTGTGTGCGATGCAGCATCAAGTATAAGTTTTTCCAGACTCTCATATTCAAATGATTGAGTCAAATCACTTAGTATAGATAACCAAGAGCTTTTAAGCGTAGGATATTCGGTATCTTCATTGGTATATTCATGTAAGATGCCTTTTATAAGATCTTTATCACTAAGTCCTACGGGTCTACGGGCTTGATAATTTTTAAATTCTTCTCCATCTACAAAAAATGGTAAATATTTATTGTCTTTTGGTTGCCATAAAATTGCATATGTCATTATTAGTCCTTACTATCACTTAGGTATATGTAGAAGAGAGTGTAACAGAAATATATAAAAGATGTAAAATGAAATTAGTATTCCAGAGGTTATGATTTTATCATGATTTTGGACCTAATGAAAAAACTAGAAGAAGAGTTATAAGCATTATCGTAAAGTTTTTTCTTTCACAAATCATAGAAGCTAATAAATTATCTAACAGTCACTTCCATGCAGGAAAACATAATCAACTTTTATGATTATATATTTTTTACAGAAATAATAAAATAGATGATAAATTGATATATTTTGGAAATAGTCATACATTTTTGATATACTAGTAATATGAGAAATAAAGTAATAGGTGGATATATGGTTCAATAGTTAGGTTCTTAAAGCAATATTGGAATACCGTACCAATTTTGCCATTCAAATCTACGGTAATTATTAGATAGGAGGGAAGATTAATGAAAAAGAAAAAATTCTTCTTAATTGGTATGACAAGTGTTATATTGTTATCACCATCCGCACTACTTCAAGCCCAAAGCTCACCAGACAAGGCAAAACAGTGTTTTGCCTGTCATGGTGTTAACGGGATAAGTCTAAATCCTGAATT
>QMKT01000106.1 GCA_003646505.1 Campylobacterota bacterium | reverse complement strand
TCTGAAAATTTTGTCCTGATTGTATGGTTTTTTCCATTTACTTCTTGGTATACCCAATTTTTTAGCATAAAATTTTGCTGTACTTGGCATGATCTGATAACGTCCATAAGCACCACTTCTATGGTTTTTTACATTATATTTACCTGTTGTTGATTCTATTTTAACAAGTTTATCAACAATCTTTTGCAAATTGTTTTGGCTCATTCCAGCAACCTTGGCAAGTTTCATACAGGAGGCTTGTGCAGTACTACTCACAAGTAACATGATCCATGGGAGCGATGCTTTACGTAGTTTCTTCTTTTGTGTAAGAAATAAATCTAATACTCTCTTCATCTATTTTGCCTTTAAATTAATTTCTGATCGTCAATTTAACAATCATATTACCCTCGTTATTATACTCTTCAATCACCTTTGCATCCAGTGAAGGTTTACCTGTGATCAATGTACCTTTTACAGTATTAAGCACATGAAAAAAGTTTTTATTAAAAGGTGCCGTGATTTCCTTGATCTTTTTATCTTTGATCACATGCACAATATCTTGAATACAATGTATATAATACATTTTATTCAGTGCCCTTTCCATTTTGTATTTTCTCATGATCTCAATGTTCTTGACCCAAACCTCTTTGTCTACATAGCTAAGGTGAGGCAAGGTATGAACATGGGCTATTTGATGGTCTATTTTCTCTTTATACTTTTTACACTCTTCAGTAATACACTCTTCAAACTTATTTTCATACTGTATTAAGGTCGTATGTAAGTTTTCTTCTTCGAGTGTTATATTTTCAAAATGATGACTGTATGATGGTTTTTCTGCGTAGTTATTGTCAATATCTTTGAGAACTTCTAAAGCTACCCCAAGGTATACATATTTATCTTCTTTAGATTTCTTATAGACGATGCCCTGGTGTGATATCTCTACTCGTGGTCCTACATAGTGCAGCTTGGACATGTATATTCCTTCTTACCTCTAAATATTTGACTTATTATCAATTATAACGAATAAGAATAAAATATAACAATTTAAGTACATTTCCTAGAAATATTATTCCCAGTCTAACAATCGTTTATCCCCTTCAAGGCTACGTATATGCGTCACATCTTGACTCATCTCTATGACACCTCTGTATGTACCGTCTGGGTCACGAACGGCAAAGTATTGGATGTGAATGAACTGTCCTTTAAAGTTTATCCAAAACTCTGCCAAATCTTGTCTGCCTGCTTTAAACTCTTCTAGTATCTTAATGACCTGATCTACACTCTTTGGAGGGTGACAAAACTTCACTTCTCTGCCTATGATACCTGCAGATCTTGGGAAAACTCTATCTTCTCCACGGTTGTAAAATACCACATGATCATTTTCATTTACATACGTGATATCTACAGGGAGTATTCTAAAGATAGAATTTACCTGCTCAGGAGTGAGCCACCCTTCATCAAAATGTGTTTTATCGTCTGTTCCAAAAGGAAGTTCTCTTCTTTTAGTATCTTGACCTGGATGAATGTACTCATCAGCAGGGTATGGTGTAGGTGCTGTGTCAAACATCCATCCTATCTCTTTATCACCCTCTTTGAATTCTTTCCATTCATCATCGCTAAGCATTTGTAGAGCATTTGGGAGTAAACGACCTTCTTCAACCTGCATGATATGCTCTAAAGAACGAAATACTTGTTGTATATTAACATGTATAGCATCCATACTCTCTGCTTCTAGAGCTTTTCTTACACTTTTGATCTCATCTCTTATCTGATCATGAAATGCCCACATATTTTGAGAAGGACTTGTCCATCCATGTTTTTCAAGATACGGAAAAAGTTGATTTTCTTTTCTGACAAAGTGAAGCTCAACTTTTCCCAGTTTATTAAAAAGCTCTTTAAATATCTCAAACTGCTCTTCAATGTTTACAGATCGTAATTCATTTATAAGTTTACGTATAAGAAGATTCTCTTCCAAGTAAGTACGTACTGGATGTCCATCTGGGAATTGTCCTTCAAATGGAGAAGTTTCGTTATTTAAAAATTCACTCATATTTTATTACCTTGATATTAATATTCACGAAGTATAGTTGAATGAAAAGATAAAACTATTGAGGCATATCAAGAGTATAGATAAAAAAGTTAATATTAATTAGTATTTACCGTTTACACGGTACCTTTGCAGAAGGTGTTTCTTTTGAGGCATGTTCCAAATGGGCATCCTGGTCATCAAAAAAGATGTCAGCACCGAAGGCTTTTATGACTTCATACTTTTGTACACCTCCTTGGAAAAAAGCTTCATCAACACGTACACCCCAACCTTCTAATGTACCCAATACTCTTTCATGTGTAGAAAAACTTCTAGCCGTAACCAAAGCAGTACGTATAGGGGAAGATTCCATAGGAAATTTGTCTTGTATTTCTGAGATGGTTTTTAAAAACTTGAAGAATGGTCCTTTGGAGAGTGGATTTTTAGCATTTTCCCGTTCGTGCGCTATAAAGGCTTCCAGTCCTCCCTTTTGATAGACTTTTTCACTTTCATCACCGAAGATCACAGCATCCCCATCAAAAGCGATCTTCACTAAGCTACTCTCTTCTGAGGTGATTGCTGTATGCGGAAGTATTGTTGCTGCTGCAACGCCTGAATTTACAGCTTCTTCTACATCCGGAGAGTGGACAGAGAGAAAAAGATCTACTTTAAATGCTTCAAGGTAACGTGCCACCGGCGTACCTGCTGTCCAACCGGTTCTTTCTATGTCAAGGTTAAAGTGTTCTATGGAACGTCCTATACGTAAACCTGTTGCTGCATTATTTCGTGAGAGTATGATGACTTCTATAAGTTTGTTGTCAAAACGTTCATTGATCGCTAAGAGATTTTGTATAAATCTAAAACCGGAACCTTTAGCTAGAGGGTTATCTAAATTTTCCAGCTGATGTTTGTAGTAGCTTTCTAAACCTTCTTTATCGAAGATGGCATTTTCATCTTCAAGATCAAACAATGCCCGAGAAGAGATAGCAATCACAAGTTTATTTTTTAAATCATAGGGCATATTTTTCCTTTGGATCTTTGTGATATTGTAGTCAATTATACTTTATGACACACTATGATAGAATCACTTTTAGAAAAATAAAGGCTCACATAAATGGAAACACTTTTTGTCTACGGCACACTGATGCCAAACTGCCCCAATGGTCATGTTCTTGAAAATATTGTGGGTAAGTTTATCCCTGCTACTGTGACGGGTGAGCTCATAGGAGCAGGATGGTCAGCGTCTATGGGATACCCTGGCATTAAACTCGATGTTCAAGGAGACACAGTACACGGTTTTTTGTTTTACTCACACAATCTTTATGATCATTGGGAAAATTTGGATGCCTTTGAAGGAGAAGAGTTTGTACGTACAGCCGTCAATGTAGAAAGATATGATGAACTCGACGTTGATACGTATATCTATACACTCAAAGACAATAAAGAAGAATTAGAAGAATAAAATCAAGTTTGCTATAATAGACAATAAACATTTAAAGGACATACATGAGTTTTGGGAATATCGTTTTACTTATTATCGTGGCAATAGCAGGATATATGGTCATCGTCTACAATAGATTTATATCACTAAGAACAGGTATCGATGCTGCATGGTCAGATATAGACATTCAACTCAAGCGTCGTTATGATCTCATCCCTGCTTTAGTAGATACCGTAAGAGGCTATAAAGAGTATGAGGCAGAGACACTTGAGAAAGTCATACAGGCACGTCAACAAGGTTTAAGTGCAGGTACTATGGATGAAAAGGCAGCTGCGGCAAATGTGATCTCTGGTGCTTTAGGAAAACTCTTTGCCCTTGCAGAAGCCTATCCTGATCTCAAAGCCAATACCAATTTTCTAAAACTTCAAGATGAGCTCTCGCATCTTGAAGATGCTATTCAAAATGCAAGACGTTATTATAATGCTATCGTACGAGACTATAATTATCGTCTTGAAGCATTTCCTGACCTTTTCATTGCACAGAAGTTTAATTACACAGGTCGTGACTATTTTGAACTTGATGCAAGTGAGGCAGAAGCTGCTACGAAGATGCCAAAAATAGATCTTTAAGATGTTAAAAAAACTTCTACTCTCTGCCCTGCTCTTTTTTGTAGCAGGCTCTACGCTCTACGCTGAAAAAATATCACAATTCACCATAGATATCAATGTAGAACAAAGTGGAGAACTCTCCATCGTTGAATCCATAGTGTACGACTTTGAAACACAGCAAAAACATGGCATATTTAGGGATATCCCTTTTACTATCAAGAGAGACTCTCGTATTATTGATCTAGACTTGAATGCATTTTCTGTGCAGATGGATGACGGCATAGTCGAGTGGGTAAAGTCTACAATGAAGTCAACAAATGCCGGAGATATCATTAGACTGAAAATAGGCTCTGCACACTCCTATGTAACAGGTAAGCATCTTTACAAAGTAGCTTATCGTGTAAAAAAAGGTGTCCTTCCAGCGGCACAAAATGAAGAGAATGATGCTATACGATGGAACATTATCGGTACAGGCTGGGAAATACCCATAGAAAATGTTGTTGCAAACTTTCATCTCCCTTCTTCAATACATAACTATGACATAGCACTCTCAAGTTATGTAGGAAAGTATGGGTCACAAAGTTCAACAGCACATTCAGAATGGATCACTCCTCAGCATTTGAGAGTCTCTGTTAAAAGTTTAAAGCCTTATGAAGGTGCCACTGTTGAAATGGCATTTGAAGCAAATACCCTGGATCAAAGTGGGCTCGAGAACATAAAAGTAACTATACTTGAATGGCTTCTTGGGGTTTGGCATTGGGGTGCATTGGCCGGATTCTTACTCTACTTTCGTTATGTACTTCAAAAGTATACTGGCTTCATAGATAAACGTTCCATTGCTGTAAGGTATTATCCTCCCAAAAAAATGTCCGTACTTGAAGCAGGTCTTGTCCTAGATAAATTTGCTGATATCAAAGACTTTTCTGCTGCAGTACTTGAACTGGCAGAACACGGATACATAGAGATCTATCAAAAAAATAAAAAAGATGATCCTTTACTCAAACGTACATCCAAAAGTACGGAAGGTCTAGGTATGGATCAGCGCTATCTTTTAGACCATGTATTTTTTAAAGGCTCTTCTCAAAGTTATACACTCTCAGGAGGGTCAGAATCTAAAGCAAAGTCTTTACAGTCTGGATTTAAACAGATCAATGACAATTTATATAAATGGGTAGTATCTGATGGTTATATGTTAGAAAATCCACAGAGAATACGTAAAAACTTTCTTAAAAAAACAATACTCTATCTACTGCCTGTCATTGCTTTGGTTGTCTATGGAATCCATCTTTCTCATGGTACGGATGCTATCTTTATATTGATGTTCCCATTGATATTTGGTACCGTAGGACTTTTTGTGGCATTTTCAAATAAAGGCTGGGGGAACAAACTCTTTGGGTTTTTCTTTGCGGCAAGCGGTATGACACCTATTATTGGACTCATGCAGGAAGGAATGAAGGTTAAAGAGCTTGTTACAGGTCCATTTTCCATTTTACTCATCATAGCAGCAGTAATGTTCTATACCTACAAAAAAATAGGACGCTTCACCCAAAAAGGTGCTTACACAAAAAAACACCTTTTAGGACTCAAAGAGTTCATTTCCAGAGTGAAAGAAGATGAGATCAAAAGAAGACTTGAAATGGATCCTCTTTACCTTGAAAAACTCATCCCCTACGCTGTACTCTTTGACGAAACAGACCATTGGCTCTCTTTTTATGATATCTTAAATGTAAATACCCCACAGTGGTACCACGGAAACACAAGAAATATGGGAGGATTCTCCTCTTCAGTCAATTCTGCTTCAACAGCACCTTCCAAGAGTTCTAGTGGCGGAGGTGGATTTTCAGGTGGTGGCGGTTTCTCTGGCGGTGGTGGCGGAGGCGGTGGTGGTGGAAGTTGGTGATTTTTCTTCTTCAATAGTTATTAACTTTTGATATAATTTTAAAAACAATGACCATAGTATGAAAAATCTTTGTTATTTTTAATGTTTACTCTAATTATAGGAATGAGTATAAATAGATGTGAAACGTGGCATTGAATTAAAAAAGATACAAAGTTTTATACAGGATGTTGTAACCTCATAATAAAGCAGTGCATGACGCAATTTCATAGTGCATCGTGTTTGAAGATAGACGATAGCAGGATACTGCGAAAGTGATGACTTATGGCTAAAACAAACTATTCTTATGAAAAACGGGGCCGAGAACTCGAGAAGCAGAAGAAACAAGAAGAAAAACGTCAAAAAAAGCTAAATAAGAAAAATGATGCTGAACAAGAGGTCGAAGTTGAGTCCCCATCATCTGCAGATAATCCTTTAGTAAAAGAATAGCCCATAAAATTCTCTACTTTTGTTACGTTTCCTTTAAGAAATTCATAAAAAGGCCTATTAGTCTCTTTATGAAGTGTTTAAAATATGGACAGATCTCTCTGTCCATGGATAGTCTTAGAGACCAGTAACGTTTTCTGCTTGTAAGCCTTTTTCGCCTTTACCGATCTCAAAAGTAACTTTT
>QMKT01000105.1 GCA_003646505.1 Campylobacterota bacterium | reverse complement strand
TCCAAAATGTCCGTTATTATCTGGATCATGTGGACTTGCTTTTGGGATATATACTGTTTCATTTAAATTCATCTATTTCTCTTGTATCTTAATTGTAGTGATTATATCGTATGAGAGGTTTAGTTGAGTTTATTAGATGATATACGCTATCTCAGCCTGTGAATCCAAGCGCATAGGTGGTCCCCAAAATCCTATGCCTGAATTGACATAAATATGTCCGCCATAAGGCAGTTTATGTAATCCTTTAACATAGGGTTGTTGAAGTCTTACAAGGTATTCAAACGGCCAGACTTGCCCACCGTGAGTATGTCCGCTTAGTATGAGTTCTGGTGCGTAAGATCCTAGTTCTTCTATAAATTTTGGCTGATGTGCCAAGAGTATGGTTTGATAAGCAAGGTTAGTCCCTTTAAAGGCTTTATGAATGTCTGGTACGAGTACATTGGTTCTGTAACCTATACGATCTGTAACACCCACTATATTGAGTTTTAAGGCATCTATTTGGATATTTTCATTAAGTAGAATTGTGATATTGGTACTATTCATAAACTCTATGATTTTCATAGGGTTGTGAAAGTACTCATGATTACCTAAAATATAATATATTCCATGCTTTGATTGAATATTTGTTAGTTCCAATATGGCTTCTTTAATACCATCGAGTGCAGTATCTATGATGTCGCCAGTAATGCAAACAATGTCTGGTTTGAGTGCATTTATTTTTTCTACAGATGCTTTTACAAATGCTCTGTCTATAAGACCTCCTATATGAAGATCACTTATTTGGACAATAGAGAAATCAAAGGTATTAAACTTTACAACATTTACCACAGGTTCCTTCATCCCTTCATAGGCACCTGCTGTCACATATGAAGTTGAAAGTGCAAGCATGGCACCATCAGCACTTTTTTTAATAAAATCTCTTTTTGAAAGGTCTACGCCTCCCAGTGTTTTATGAAAGAGGTTTAGTATTTCATGCAGCACTAAATAAAGAAATATTACTAGGGTAATGCCTATGGAAAGGGAGAAGAGGTAGTAGAAGGTATTTGGTATGACATCAGTGTATCTCCCTATAACATAGAGTATATTAAAAATAAAATTGAGACTTAGTATGAGGGTGAATATTTTTTTGAGAGTATTAGAAACCAAGAGTTTTTTAATGACTCTTGAGTAAAAGAGATAATGCAGAGAGAAAAAGAGTAAAAGAAACAGGGTAAAAAATAGATAGACTCTCATAGTTTGCCTTTAAATAAAGTGGGAGTGTATTAGTCTATATGAAGTACTGAATAGACAGGAGCATCTATGTTTTCTTTTCCATTTAAAAAGTCTAATTCCATTACAAAACACGCTTCTACACAAACAGCACCAACTTTGTTTATGAGGCTTGCTGCAGCCGTTGCTGTACCACCCGTGGCTATAAGGTCATCTATGAGAAGTACACGTGCATCTTCTCCATTATTATTTTCATTTGCAAAAGCATCTATATGCACTTCTACTTCATCGAAACCATATTCTAGAGAGTACTTTTCTGCAACAGTGGTATAGGGGAGTTTCCCTTTTTTACGGATGGTTACAAATCCAAGACCAAGTCTGTCTGCAAGGATAGACCCAAATATGAAGCCTCTGGCATCTATACCGGCTATGTAGTCTAAGTCATACTCTTTATAGCGTTCTTCAAGATGTGTCATCAGTGTGTTTAATGCTTTTGGATTGGAAAGCAGGGTTGTGATGTCCTTGAAGATGATGCCGGGTTTTGGGAAGTCTGGGATGTCTCTTATACTTGATAAGATGATTTCTTTTTCTTCATTTGTGAGTGTGCTCATTTTCTTTGACTTCCTTTTATTTTTATTGTGGCGTTGTTTCTCTCTTCATTTTTTTAGAAAAAACGAAGCAAAAAATCGTCATGGCTCTCGAATCGCTTTGCTTTCAAGGGCGTTCGCCATGACAAGGCAGACTTCGTCTGATAATTTACTAATTGCTTACGCGGGTTATTTTAGGTCTGCTCCAACTATGCAGTCTTCTATTTTAGATACACGTTCTGCGTGTCTTCCGCCTTCAAATTCTGTTGTGGCGAAGGCTTCTATCATATCTTCTATGACACCTTTACCTACGACACGTTCACCAAAACAGAGAATGTTGGCATCGTTGTGTTGTCTGGTTACTTTTGCTGTGTAGTGGTCGTGGCATAGTGCTGCACGGATGCCGGGTACTTTATTGGCAGCCATACTTATACCGATACCAGTTCCACAGATGAGTATGCCAAAGCTACCTTCATCGGCAAGTACTGCGTCTGCACATTTTTTAGCAAAATCCGGGTAATCAACTCTGTCTGCAGAGTCAGGTCCAAGATCAACTATCTTATGTCCCAACTCTGTAACAAAGTCTTTTACATATGCTTTAAGAGCATATCCTGCGTGGTCTGTTGCGATATAAAATTTCTTTGACATTGTATTCCTTATTCTATCGGTTGTTCATTTTGGATAGACTCTATACGTCTTCCTACGCGTCCCCAGCGAACTGTATAACGTTGATTATTCCAGAGTGTTTCACATGCATCACTGTCGAGTTCTAATTCTCCACATACACGTTGTAATCCTGCATTGTCTTTTCCACTTTCATACTTATCTCCATGAAGTACACTCTCATAAGAACGGTGTTCAAAACTCATATAGATCAACCATGGTTTCCCTACAATAAGACTGTAGGATACTGAACCCCAAAAACGGCTATCGTTAGAGTTGTCACGGTTATCACCTACCATATAGAAATGATCTTCTTCTACTTTGGAGTAGAGTGCATTGATACCTTTTCCTTCTATACTGTGTGTTGGTGCATCAAGACCATTCACATAGACAGGCAGCATATCTATCTCTTTGTTATAGGTGTAATAACGTAGGAGTGACTGAAAGATATCTACACCTTCAGGAGCATACTCTATACCCGGATATTTATCCATAAAAGGGTTTTCTACCCAGAGTTTACCTCTTAGGGATTTTATCTTCTCTGCGGGGTAGTTTGCCTTCATATACTCTGCACCTTCGTGAAAGTGTATGAGGAGTTTCTCATTGGCATAGAGAAGTTCATCTCCTCCTACTGCAACACAACGTTTAACATAATGAATTTTGTTATTTTTAGGATAACGGAAGATAACAATGTCTTCCCTCTGAGGTCTAGGACCTTCTATGAGGTGACCATTGTTATTGAAATCTGGCAGTATAGGAGTCTCTAACCATGGTAAATGAGGCGTAGGTATACCGTATGAGAACTTTTTAGCAAAAAGAAAATCACCTATAAGCTGTGTTCTTTTCATAGATCCGCTTGGGATAACAAAAGACTGTGCAACAAAAAAGATCAGAAAAAGAACAATGATGATCGTTCCTGTCCATGAACTCGCAAAATGGCTGAATGCCTGTAAAAATTTCTTCACTATATTCTTCCTTTGGCAGCTTTAACTGTATTACTTAAGAGCATTGCAATGGTCATTGGGCCCACACCGCCTGGTACAGGTGTAATGTAAGAACACTTTGGACTTACATTTTTAAAGTCCACATCACCCACAAGTGAGCCATTTTCCATTCGGTTGATACCAATGTCTATGACAACGGCACCTTCTTTAACCATATCTTCTTTGATAAGACCCGGTACACCAACACCTACAACGATAATATCTGCTTGAGATGTATGTGCTTTAAGGTCTTTTGTGAAGATGTGCGTGACAGTCACTGTAGCATTGGCATTAAGAAGCAGGGATGTCATAGGTTTACCAACAATATTAGAGGCGCCTACAACACAAACATCTTTACCTTCTAGATCTATGTTGTACTCTTCAAACATTTTCATAACACCAAGAGGTGTACAGGCGACAAAGCTGTCTAAATTGGTTACGAGTCTTCCTACATTGTAGGCATGAAAACCATCCACATCTTTTTTAGGGTCTATGACTTCAAGTATCTTATCTGTATCTACATGTTTAGGAAGAGGAAGTTGCACCAAGATCCCATCTATGCGTGGATTAATATTCATCATTTCAATGGTTGCGATGATCTCATCTTGTGAAATGGTGTCAGGCATGTTATGTGTAATGGAGTAAAAACCTACTTTTTCACAGGCTTTTGCTTTCATTTTAACATAAGCATGACTGGCAGGATCATCCCCTATGAGTATGACAGCGAGTCCAGGAACAATGTTTTTTTCTTGTTTAAGTTGTTCAACCTGGGATGCTACAGAAGTTTGAACTTTATTGGCTAGGGATTTACCATCGATGAGTTGCATAGAATGCCCTTATATTTTTTAAGGTATTATATCAAAAATAGTTTAGGGCACATCTAAAAATAGGTAATACTCACAACATTACTAGCTTCTGTCTAGGCTAGGCACTCTTTACAGACCTAGCCGTAGCTAAGTCGAAAAAGAGTAACAACGCATAGGCAGAAGCTAGTAATGCCCGAAGGGTGGGCTTTGCAAACGCAATCTTGCACAAGATATTTACTTCGTCTTAGCTATGGCTAGGACTTGAAAATCTCTTGCACAACCTTACATTTGTAAAGCCCATTGTGGGTATTACCTATTATTAGAGGTGCCCTTTAGGCATCAGGGATGTTGCATAATTAAGATTTAAAAGGTTGATACTGGCATGAGACTACTATGGGTGTTTTTACCTTTATTGTTATGGGGTGGAGAAGATTTTATCTCAGACTACGAATATGGTGAAATGCTTTATGCAAACCCAAGAGGAGTGAGCTGCTCACAATGTCATGGGAAAATCGGTGAAGGAAAAACCATTGTTGCGTATAAAGATGAGAATGGGAAACAGCTTTTAAAAGGCTCAGATATACGTAAGGACAGTCTTTCTACCATGATTAAAGCAGTCAATAGTTATCATAAGATCATGCCTCGTTATTATCTGACCGATGAAGAGATCAAGGCAATTTATGATTATCTGAAAATAAAAAATCAAACTTATCTCTTGAAGTCGGAAGAAAAAAATAATTAGCTATAATTATCCTTAATATTTAAGAAGGATAAACAATGAAACTTTCCCACTCTCTTATCACACTCCTAGTAAGTGTTAATATTGGTCATGCCTCTTCACTGGATGTATACCAGGATCAAACATTTTATCATTATATTCCAAACAATAATTTTATTGGTTTTGGGCAAGGTATCTTGGCTACCTGTGAAGGTTCATCTGTAGCACTTACGGGTATGTCGATCTGTCCTGAAGATGATAGACTATGTCAGATTTTGACAGATCTAAGAACTGCAGAGCAAAAAGTTCAAAATGTTGTCGCCAATACCAACGTGCTTGAAAAACTCATTTCTCTCCCTCAACCCACTACCTTTGATGCAGCTTCTTCCATAGAATCAGCCAAACTGATAGGTGAAGAACAGTCTAGACTTTTAACCCGAAAAAAGATGTTGAGCCAGGAAGTGAATATTCAACAACAACGCTTCCGTAAGCAGGCACCGACACAACAGGCAAAGGAAAGTATCACATTGTGTAAAGATGAGATGGAACTGACCATCCCTTACGGATATGTTTCTTTTTCTACAAGATATGAAGCAGAGTTGAAAGATAAAGATGAGATTTCAGTGACGCAATATCTGTCTATTATAAATCGTTCAGGTATAGATATCGAAGCAGACACTGCAATGTTCTATTATCGTTCTGCCAATCAACATGTCTATCCTACACATTTTAGACCTTGGATAGTGAGTAAGTATATTCCACGACCAAGAGTAAAAAGAGTTGCAAAATCAAAAAAGTTTAGATCAGAAGAGATACAAATGGATATGGCTATGGTGTCTTCACAAAAAGAAATGTCTTCCAGACGTTTGTCTGCACCTGTGGCAACCTATGAAGATGCCAGAGAATATAAGATAAAGAATCTCACTTTACCTTCTACAGGCGTACATTTAGATCTTCCGGTCCTGACATGGAATACAGTACTCTCTTGTGATGTACGTGTCTATCCATACGAGAAACGAGAGGCATTTCATGTATGCTCATTTAAACCAAAATATCAGATAGATAGTAATGAATGGAAAGTAAAGTCATCTTCAAAAGTGATCAATGAAAATGCATCTGGTGAGTATAGAGATGAGAAATATCATATTTATACCAAAATAGAAGAAGAGATCAAGGTGCTACGCAAACCTATTGTACAAAAAGAGAGAGAAACAGGTATATTTGGTGGAATAGCACGTAAAAAAGATGGATTTACACTGACACTCACCAATAAATCTGATAAAGATAAAACACTGACCGTCATAGAGCGTATACCTACTTCTACAACAGAAGAGATAAAAGTAAAACTTTTAGAGATAAAGTCTGCTAAAAAAGTAAACTATAAAATACTAAAAGACGGGAAAATAGAAATGAAACTTACTTTGGCTGGAAATGAAACGAAAAAGATAGAGGTATTGTTTGAGATATCGTATGATAAAGATTTAAAAGTGAGTTATTAAAAAGAGGGGAAATACGGAGGAAATAATTTGCAGGCATAAAGCCTGCAAAACCACTACTAAAGTGGTGTTACGTTTTCAGCTTGTGGGCCTTTTTGACCTTCACCAACTTCAAATGTCACTGCTTGACCTTCAGCGAGTGTTACACGTCCACCACTGTCGTTGTTTACTTGACGGAAATGTACGAATACATCT
>QMKT01000104.1 GCA_003646505.1 Campylobacterota bacterium | reverse complement strand
CATGTGTTCTTGGACGCGTATTATAGCACCACACCTCTTTATTGTCAAGGGTTTTTAGAGAAAATATGTAAATTCTTTTAAATTCTTTATTTACTTACATTATAATATATTTTTTTCACTTTATATCTTTGATTTAAGTGTACTGTTTTATAATGTTTTATAATTATCTCTATCCAAGGAATGACATGCGTCTCTTTTTTTTATTCTTCTCTTTATTGATGTTCTCTGCCTGTTCAACCACTCCTGAAGTTTCACCTTCACATGAAAAAAAATCTACGCATAAAATACTCTCCAATCAAAGTGATGCGGAAGAGGCAAAAAATGAATACAAGGCCCTGCAGAAACAGCGCACAATACACTAAACTATGCGATTAACCTTAGATTAATCTCTCTGCACTATACTTTGCATTAAATTAATAATGAAGGATTATCATGGCTTTATATGATAGAAACTATACGTCAGCAGGTGCTGAACACATTCAGGAAGGTGCTTCTGTTAGCTTTATGAAACAGACTTACCAACTTTTAGCTGCGAGTATGATCGCTGCAGCTGCAGGTGCTTATGTCACCATGCCTTACGCAGAGACGATCATGCAATACAAGTGGTTCATCTTTGGTGCTGAACTTTTAGTACTTTTCTTTGGACTTAGTATGACAAGAGGTAAAGCAGGACTTAATCTGGCAATGCTTTTCCTCTTCACTTTTTTAACAGGTGTCTCACTGGTACCTCTTTTAGCTTCACTTATTGGAGCAGGTAACGGAGCTGTCATAGGAAATGCATTTCTAATGACTTCTGTACTTTTTGGTGCTTTAAGTCTTTTTGCGATCAATTCTAAGACTGACTACTCAAGTTGGGGTAAACCACTTTTCATTACATTGATCGTAGTGATCATCGCCTCACTTGTAAATATATTTATATTACAAAGTCCAATGATGCATGTGATCATTACAGCAGGTATCTTACTTTTGTTTTCATTCTTTACTATCTATGATACACAGAATATTGCAAATGGTGCCTATGATTCGCCAGTAGATGCAGCAGTATCTTTATATTTAGATTTTCTTAATATGTTTACTGCTTTACTTCAGCTTCTTGGTATTTTTGGCGGGGATGACTAAAATTTGATACAGTGGAGGATCGAGCATCTTTATGATGCCGATCTTAACCTGCTTTTATACAGAACGTGCCTCCAAAGAGACCCCCCTAACAAACAATACTTCAAATTCCAGATAATCTAAAGGATATTGCTTCATCAGTTGCTTTGTCTGCTTATAGCTCAATTGCTGTTCTCCTCCGCTTACACCGCTTTTTTTAATATAATTAAACATTTCTCTTACCGTTTCAAAATGAAGTTTATACTCTCTTAATTCAAAAGTAGCCTCATAATATTTCCCAATGCTATCCTTTAATACTTCTGCACTATAAATAGGTGAAGTAATTTTCGCTGTTTGATGTAATGTTTTAAATGTATTGGAGGTAAAAATAGAAAAATGTACCGAAGAGACTTTTTTTGAAATTTCAGATAAGGTGTAATCCAAGTTTCTACTCCACTGAAGCGCGGAAGAAGAAAGAAGAAGGCTATCTTCTTCTAAAGTAAGCCTCTCAAAGGTTTGAGGTAAATTGAAATCAGCACATATTTTTTCAATCTTTTTACCCGATGGATGTATTGCCAACATCTCTTTTGAAGAATCTAGTGCAATAAAATGTTCAAAAGAAACCTCTTGTTTCTCTAAATTTTTGTACACTTCTCCACTGCCACACCCCATATCTATGAGTGTCGTAAAATAGGATGAGTCCAATTGTTTTACCAGTGATTTAGCAACTGCTGCCTGAATTACATTATAGGTGTCATATTCATGTGCAAAACGAGAAAACTCTTGAATAGCATTAGACATAGATTCTCTCCTTTTTCATGAAATTGTTATCTTCATCACTGTTTCAAACTATTTTGGGTATAATCGCCGAAATTATACCCAAATTTAATTGGGCTATTCAACATACAAAGAGGCATAGATGACATCAACACTTTTAATAGTACAAATCGTACTTGCAATCGCAATCACAATCGCAGTACTTTTACAAAAAAGTTCAAGCATAGGTCTTGGCGCATACAGTGGAAGTAACGAATCCGTATTTGGGGCTAAAGGCCCAACCGGTTTTCTTGCTAAACTTACTTTTACGCTTGCATTTGCATTTATTGTAAATACTTTGGTTTTAGGATACCTCTATACAGAATCGAACAGTGCTTCAGTGACAGACAGCATAACACCAGCCAATAATATGGCCGTACCTTCAGCACCTGTAACAACAGAGAGCTCTGCACCTGCTGCGCCTACTGCTCCTGCAGCTCCTAGCGAAAACTAATCATTTATTAAGAAGGTCTTCCTTCTTAATATCTTCTTCCTACTCACTCACATCTTACCTTCTCTCATCCTTTCAAAAGTTTAGGTATTTAATTATTGGGCTAACAACAAGGTAAAAAAGGGTAAAATTTCCCTAAATAATTGAGTTAATTCCAAGGAGAATGTTATGGTAAATGAAATTTTTGAACACACCGGCGAAAATATGGACAAGGGTATTGATGCTCTAAAAAGAGACTTTGCATCACTAAGAACAGGAAAAGTCACAACAGGAATTGTAGACAATATCAAAGTAGACTATTATGGTACAATGACTGCTTTGACCCAGGTAGGAAATGTCATTGCTACCGATGCAACAACGATCAGCATTACACCTTGGGAGAAAACACTTCTGCCTGTGATTGAAAAAGCCATCCAGGAAGCAAATATTGGCGTCAACCCAAATAATGATGGCGACTTCATTAAACTCTTTTTCCCTCCAATGACATCTGATCAAAGACAACAGATCGTTAAACAGGCAAAGGGAATGGTTGAACATGCAAAAATTTCTATCAGGAATATGAGAAAAGATGGTAATGACCAGATCAAAAAGCTTGAAAAAGACAAAGAGGTCGGTGAAGATGACTCTAAAAAAGCCCAAGATCAGATCCAAAAAATAACGGATGAACATATTGCTAAAATAGAAGAAGCTTTTAAAACTAAAGAAGCTGATATATTAAAGGTATAACCGTGAATGTTGAACAAGCATACAAAGATGCAAATGCCCTCCTTGAAGGTCATTTTCTCTTAGCCAGCGGTAACCACTCCAACCGATATCTTCAAAGTGCCAAAGTACTTGAAAACCCTAAAAAAGCTTCTCTTCTTACCGATGCACTGGCTTCTATGATCAAAGATGCCGGTATTGAAGTAGATACGGTATGTGCCCCTGCTCTTGGTGGTGTACTTGCAGGATATGAGCTTGCCCGTTCTTTAAATGTTCGTTCTATCTTTGTAGAGAAAAAAGAAGGTGGGATGGAACTTCGTCGTGGGTTTGAAGTGGCACAAGGTGAGAAGATCATCATTTGTGAAGACATCATTACCACCGGTGGCTCTGCATTAAAAGCGGCTCAGGCGATTGAGGCATTAGGTGGGGAAGTGGTTGCATTTGCATCACTGGCTAACAGAGGTTTTTGTAAGCGTATTGGGGGGAATGATACAGCAAAAGCCGAATGTGCTTTACCGGACAATGTTCCCTTGTTTGCATTGGATGACTTTACCTTTGAAATGTTCACTCCCGATGCGTGTCCCATGTGTAAAGAGGGTAGCACAGCTATCAAACCTGGGAGTAAAGGTTAAATTACTTTTTGGCAAAAGGAGAGTATCTCCTTTTGCTCTTCATTATTTTATGTCGCTCTCCAAACAATCGCACAAATCTCCACATCGATATCGGTCTTACGCGGTTTGATTTTAAAACTTTCTATTTCACAATTATCGACATTAAATTTTTCATGCAATGCATCTATTTTATCTTCCAATTCATACTCTAATGTTTCAATATCAGTTTGAACCTCTGCTAAGCGTTCTTCTGCTCTACTCATCTCGCCACGCTCTTTAAGTATCTTACTGCCTTTGTTCACCGCACGCCCTATCTTAGTAGGGCTGGTACGTCCAAATAGTGCTCCTAACACTGCGATCCCAGCTTCTATCATGGAAGAGGTAGAGTCTGATGATTCTTTGGCTATACGCTCTTTGGCTCGGACAAGTCTGTTTACCAGTGTTTTCTCTTTGCTTGCATAACGTGTTTGGAGTTTTTCGATCTGCTGTTCTTTCTTATCATTAAGACTATCTTGTACTCTAACTACAAAATCTGCATTGGACTCTGAAACTTTAGACTCCATTTTGGGAGAAGCGCAACGAAATAATTCTAAATTCTCTTCCTGATATAACATTTCTTTAAGCTCTCTAATGGCTTTTTTAAGTCCTTTATCTTCTAGGATGACTTTAGGCAGCGTATGGAATTTTGCATTTTTTGGCGGAGAATGCGGTAAATTTGTAAAATCACCTTCTTCTCTTGCCTCATCCCAAGAGATTCCTTGTTCATCTCCTTCCAAAGGAAAAGAAAGAAGGGATATTCGTTCTTCGTCTATCCCTCTGCGCTGACTGTAGAAATGTATAGTTGATTTGGCACAAAGAGTAGGAGAAAAGATATTTTTCTCCATGATATCTGGTTCATAATATTGAGGTATTGAGTCATCAATATGCTGAATACTCCCCAGTGCTTCACCTTTTCGTATAATGGTATCTATGCTCTCTTCTTGTATATTTTGTTTCTCTTTTTGTCTCTCCATAAGTGTAGATATTTCTGCTTTTTTGAGTGGTCCTTTCAGATAAGATAGAACCCATCTTGTCGTAAAGAGACGTATATCCTCTAAATGTGCACTCTTTAGAAAGAATGTCCTTTTTTGAAGATTGGATAAAAGTTGTCTAATTTCACTTTTATCAAAATTTGATCCTATCTTTCCCCCTAATCCGTCAATCACCCTATTGATATCTTGTGTGGTTTGCAGCCTTCCTATAAACCATGTACCAATGTTAGACAAACCTTTATAGTCAAGGTCTATAGGGTTTTGTGTACTCAGTATCACCCCTACACCAAACGCACGTGCCTGTTTTAAAAGCAAGAGCATAGGCTCTTTACTTGGTGGATTTTTGGTCGGAGGGAAGAAGCCAAATATTTCATCCATATACAGTAGTGTTTTAAGTGTAGATGTCCCGCTTTGTCGGCGCATCCATGCAATGTATTTATTGAGTAGGAGTGTGACAAAGAACATACGTTCCTCATCATTCAAATGAGAGATAGAAAAAATAGCTACTTTTGCTTTACCTTTTTCATCATAAAGTAATTTTTGTATATCTAGATTATCCCCTTTCAACCAAAGAGAAAAACTTGGACTTGCAAGAAGGGAGTTAAATTTGGTAGCCAGTTTAAAACGTGCATCTTGAGGGTAAAAAGTATCTAAAGGCAGTACTCCAATCTTAGAGAAAGAAGGATTGATGATTTTCCCTATGATACTTTCAATAGTGAGATCTTCTTTTGAGAGCCATGATTTTGTAATGATCTGCGCTAAAAGAATATACTCTTTTGAATCTAAAGGGTCTGCATTAATACCGATTAGGGAGAGTAATGAGCTTGTAGTACTCTTTAGATAAGAAGAAAAAGTATCACTATCTTCCATTATCTGAGAAGGAGGTGTCTCCAGTGAAGACATAATGTTAATCGCCACACCTGCGGAAGATCCTGGAGTGTAAATAGTCTTTTTTACCGTATGGAATTTTTCTACACGATTAATATCTTGTCCAAAACTTTCAATCCCTTCTTTCCACATGAGTGCTATTTTTTTAGCATACGCTGGCACATTACCCTCTTTGGCTTCATCTTTTACCCATGGTTCAAAAGATTTAGCAGAAAATGTGGGATCCGTTAAACACAGATCACCCATGTCACCTTTAGGATCTATAACAATAGAAGGTATGTTATCAATAGCTGCTTCTTCAATAATACTCACACCAAGTCCTGTTTTCCCCGAACCTGTCATCCCGATAATCGCAGCATGTGTTGTGAAGTTTTTATTTTTTAATAAGGTAAGCGCTTCAGTGGCTTCCATACTTTGCTTATCGATATCTTTACCCAGGTAAAACAACCCTAGCTTTTCATACACGTCTTGCATTACTGTATCCTTCATATTAAAAATAACTATCAATTATTGTAGCGAAAATAGATTTAGACTCTGTTCATTTTTTATTCTTTGGGGAGAGCAGGAGCAGTTGGTGTTGAAGGGGTTGATGAAGGAGGAGGCGTTCCTGCGCCTGAAGTTCTAGAAGGTGCCACTACTGGTTTCTTGACGGGTTTTTTCTTTTTTTCTGGCTTACTCACCCCTTGCACCATAAAGGTAATGGGCTCTTTTCCTTCTTGCTGAAGCACTACTAAAACTTTATCTTTTTCATGATAAACATCAAACAGTGATACCTCTTTCATAATGAGATCTACTTCAACACGATCATCTACTCGTAAGGGTAAACGATAATTATTCCCTTCCACACGTGCAAGCGTCTTATCTTTTTTGAGCACCACCCAGCATACTTTTGCCGAAGGTAAAGCATAGAGCGAGTTTCTAGTCTCTTCCATGCAAACCCTGCTAAATTCATCTTTTTTAATACTGATATTACCGTCAGAACTGATAATATCAGAATAGAGTGTTTTTGTGGCTTTCGTAACCTTTTTTGATTTTTTTACATATTTTAGAAGATGTTCATTGGAGTTTTGAAGCAGATCTACAGAAGAAAAAAGGGCCACGATGACTATCCCCATAAGGGCTATGGAGATGAGGACTTCAATAAGGGTAAATGCTTTACGATTAGCCATTTACTTTAGCCATCCATAAGTCCGACACGTATGGCTTCTTCATAAGAGGTTTCTCCTGCTAAAAGCATATCTTTGAGTTT
>QMKT01000103.1 GCA_003646505.1 Campylobacterota bacterium | reverse complement strand
GCGATAGCTTCACCTGCTGCTTTCACATCTGCATCTATGGCACGTGCTAAAGAACAAACGGTTGAGTTTCTTACGCGTTGTGATATTTTATCAATGGCGTCAAAGTCTCCGGGGCTTGCCGCTGCAAATCCTGCTTCGATGATGTCTACACCCAAACGCTCTAACTGTGCAGCGATCTGGATTTTTTCTTCGGTGTTCATAGAAGCCCCCGGGCTCTGTTCACCGTCTCTTAATGTTGTGTCAAATATTATGATTGTTTCTTTACTCATTTTGTTTACCTTGTTGTATCTGCACGTCATACTGAACTTGTTTCAGGATCTCAATTGGGCTCAAAGGTTATTTTGAAACTTTAGGAGATTCCGGATCAAATCCGGAATGACGTATTTTTAAAATTATCTAATTTTACCTAAATATTGATTAGGAGTATTAGAATAGAATGTTTGTATTATATGATTTTGAATAAATAACGCAAAATACGGTTAGTCGTATGAGCCTACTGCTGAAGTAGTCTCAGTGACAACGTAGTTCTTTGAGCTTTTGCTTAAAGAGCGTTCTATGATAGTAAGAGTAGCAGGAGAGAACTGTCTTTAGTGAAAATGGTTTGTTGCTTTATAATATTTTTCATGTTGTTCTCCTGTTGATTTTTTAGCAGTATACATTTTTTATATATACATGTCAAGTAAGTGTCGATAAATTATTGTTTGAAAAAGGATACCTTTGGGGTATGGATAATACGACCAGGCGTATTATCCATCTCGCTCTTCTTGATTTTTTAGAGCTTGCTCTTTTGCAAAGGCTTCTGCTTTTGCTATTTTATCTCCATGGGCAAGACGACTTTCCATATTGTTCTCTTTTTCATATTCGTCTATGATCGAACGTACTTTTTTACCTTCAATGACTTCAACATCAAGAAGTACTGCTGTCATGTTCTCTATGGCTTGGTGATATTCATTGAGTGTCTTCTTTACAAAATTATAACGCTCATTGAGGGTAGTGCGGATATAGTTATCCATATCTTCTGCCATTTTTTCACTGTAATCTGTACTGACCATTCCTCCTCCTATGAAAGAGTTAGAAGAGCGTGAAAGTACCATGAGACCAGCAACATCGGTCATACCATAAACTGAGATCATATCTTTTAAAATAGCTGTTGCACGGTCAAGGTCATTGCCCGCACCGGTTGAAACCTCTTTTATAAATATCTCTTCAGCTGCGCGCCCACCAAGAAGTACATCCACCTCAGCTATGAGTTCATGTTTCTGTTTTAAGAACCTGTCTTCATCATCTGGTAAGTGTAGTGTATAACCCAAAGCACCTAACCCTCTAGGAATGATAGATACTTTGGTGACACGAGTAGCACCTTTGGTAAGCTCTGCCATCAGTGCATGACCACTTTCATGATAAGCAACGATTCTTTTTTCTACCTCAGATATTTTTCTATTTTTCTTTTCTAGCCCTACAAATGAACGTTCTATCGCTTCAAGAAGGTCTCCCTGGTCTATCTCTCTTTTGTTAAATCTTCCTGCAAGAAGTGCCGCTTCGTTGATGATATTTGCCAAGTCAGCACCTGCAAGACCGGCAGTTTGTTTTGCAACAATAGTCAAATCAACTTTTGAGGAGAGTTTTACGCCTTTGGAGTGTACTTTCAAGATAGCCAAACGTCCATCAAAGTCAGGTTTGTCTACAAGTACCTGTCTGTCAAAACGTCCCGCTCTAAGAAGTGCCGCATCCAGTATCTCTGGTCTGTTTGTTGCCGCAAGTACGATAACAGGTGTATCTGTACCAAATCCATCCATTTCTGCCAGGAGTTGATTGAGTGTCTGTTCTCTTTCATCATTTCCGCCCATTTGTCCACCAGATGCACGAGATTTACCAATAGCATCTATCTCATCAATGAAGATGATAGAAGGTGCTTCTTTTTTAGCTTGTGCAAAAAGGTCACGGACACGACTCGCACCCACACCCACGAACATTTCGATGAACCCTGAACCCGATACTGAGAAGAATGGTACAGAAGCTTCTCCTGCAACAGCTTTAGCAAGAAGTGTTTTACCTGTTCCTGGAGGTCCTACTAAAAGTAAACCTTTTGGAATCTTTGCGCCAAGCTCCATATAACGTTCCGGAAATTTGAGGAAATCAACGATCTCTTTGACTTCATCTTTGGCTTCTTCCACACCTTGAACATCAGAAAATTTTGTGTCGGGTTTTTCAGAGTTAATGAGTTTGTCTGCTTTCCCAGCACCCAGGATACCTCCACCCATACCTTTAGACATTTTTTTGGCTAAGAAGATCCAAATACCAAAGAAGATGAGTATAGGCAACAGAGAACCCAAAAGTTCAGACATAAATCCTCCACCCATAATACCTTCATAGCTAATATTTTTTTCTTCTAAAAGCGGGATGAGTTCTTTATCATAAGTAGGCACATTTTGTGCTACAAAACGTACTTTACGTCCGTCACTGTCAGAGATAGCTTCTATCGTTGAAGGTGTAAGTTTTACAGAGGTAATGGTACCTTTGACTATCTCAGCTTTGATTTCAGAATATTTGACAGATTTGGTTTGTGTGACGCTATTACCGCCATTCATCATATTCCCAAGACCTTCTCCATCACCGACAAATGATTTAAAGATCATGATAATGATGATTGAAAAGAGCGCAAATGCCAATAATGGATTGTTATTAAAAAAATTATTATTGTTATTATTGTTATCTTGATTGTTGTTGTTAGCCATTTATTTCCTTCTTATATATAAGTGTTACCCACTCATCTTTTTGTATGCGTTCTATGAGTGTTAAATCTTTATATGATTCAAGTACTACATTTTCTTTTTTTTCTAATATACCTGAGAGGATCAAAAGTCCATGCTCTTTAGTCGCTGACTTTAAGTCTTTTGCTATAAATCGTAGTACATCAGGTATGATATTGGCGATGACTATATCATAAATCTCTTTTGTTTTGTCAATAGAGCCTTCCCATAGCGTATCATAGTTTTCACTATTGAGTTCAAAGTTCTCTTTGCAACTGTCTACTGAGACAGGATCCGTATCACAAAGTGCTACTTTCGCACCCAGTTTTTTACAGGCAAGTCCCAAGATACCTGAACCACATCCTACATCTATGACAGAGTGCTCGGCTTTGACATACTTACTGATCGCTTCCAGACATGAAAATGTTGTCCCATGATGTCCTGAACCAAAAGCCAATGTAGGGTCTATTTTAATATTGATAAAATTTTCTTTTGGTGCATACCAGCTAGGAAAAATATAAAAATTCCCTGCTTCTATCGGTTGTACTGAATCTTGGTATGTTTTTATCCAGTCTACATTTTCTTTCTCTTCAAGGGTATATTCCATTTCTATACTGCCACCCAAAGTTCCAGCTAATGATACAAGAGCATCTTTAACGAAAGTTAAATCAGATTCACCACGTACGATGATCTTTCCCTCTCCCAGTTCAACTCCTTCACCATAGATATTTAAAATAAAGTCAGCGATGAAATCTACAAAGTCATTCTTAAGTGTAATAGTAAGTTCATGGTAGGTTTTTTGCACTATTTAGCTCCATTTGCAACGGTAAAGGCTTCTTCAAGGTCCAAGGTACCCTCATAAAATGCTTTACCTACGATAGTTCCATCGATACCGGCTTCTATTAGAGCGTTGATGTCACTCATATCTTTAAGTCCACCAGAGGCAATGGTTTCAAGTCCTGAAGCTTCTTGAATCTCTTTTGTAAATTCTATGTTGACGCCAGTCATCATTCCATCACGACCTACGTCAGTGCAGATGATGGCTTCTACACCACAGGCAGCAAATTCACGTGCAAGATCAGTGGCTTTCATGTCTGAAACTTCTCCCCAACCTTCTACTGCGACCATGCCGTCAATAGCATCGATACCCACAACGATAGGATATTTTGCTGCCATATCTTTCACAAATTGAGAATCTTTGACTGCTATAGAACCCAAGATGAGTCTATCGATCCCAAGTTCCAAGTACATTTTAATGGTCTCTTCATCACGAATACCTCCACCAAGTTCCAGTTTGAGGTTACAGTGTTTACGGATCTGTTTGATTTGTTCTAAGTTCTCAGGTTTCCCTGCAAAAGCACCGTTAAGGTCAACAAGGTGTACCCACTCGCTGCCAAGTTCTTCAAATCGTTTTGCTACTTGCCAAGGTTCATCAGAGTATATTTTTGCAGACTCCATGAGTCCTTTGCTTAGTCTTACTGCTTTACCGTCTTTGAGGTCGATTGCCGGGAGTATTGTCATTATTTTTGGTTCCTATAATTTTACAAAATTTTCTATAATTTGAAGTCCATTTTCATGGCTTTTTTCAGGGTGTGGCTGTATGCCGTAAATATTTCCATTTTGTACAGCAGATACAAACTCATATCCGTAGTGTGTTTTACCTATGGCATACTGCTCATCACAGATTGCATGGAATGAGTGGACAAAATAGAGATAAAAATCATCAGACAATCCTTCAAACAGAGGACAGACATGGGAGTCTGTCCCTACAGATTCTTGGAAGAGTTCGTTCCATCCCATATGTGGTACTTTAAGCGGGTGGTCAAATTTATTTTCGTCAAAAGCAATGACTTTCCCCGGGATAAGACCTAAGCCTTTTGTGCCATTCTCATCTTTTGCAAACTCTTCTGAGCTATCAAAAAGAAGTTGCATGCCCAAACAGATACCCAAAAGAGGTTTTCCTGATGCTGCATAAGTAATCACTGCTTCATCCATACCATTTTCCTGGAGGTGTTCCATAGCATCACCATAGGCACCTACACCAGGTAAGATCAGTTTATCATATTGGCTGAGTTTAGAAGGATCACTCTCAAGTGTAGCATCTGCACCAACTTTAGCAAAAGCATTGATGACGGAAGCGAGGTTACCCATGTTGTAATCGACGATACCTATCACTATTGTATTCCTTGTTATAGACTATAATTAACGTGATTATAGCAAATTAAATTGAAAGCATATATTTTTAGGTAAAATAAATGTACTAAAGTCAGTTAGGTAGGGGATGAGAGAAAAAATAGAATATAGCTTAGTAAAACTATTTTTATGGTTAGCAAAGATAGCACCTAAATCATTTATCTATGTATTGATGAAAGGGCTTACCCTACTTGTTTACCGTTTAGATAAAAATAGACGTACCCTGACTGTCAAAAATCTTACTATGGCATTTCCTGAAAAAACAGTTAAAGAAATAGAAGCACTTTCCAAAGAAGTGTATAGACAACTTTCCATCACCATCTCTGAAATTCTTTTTATGTTCATTGGAAAATTTGATATCGAAAAGGCTATTAAAAATTATAAAGAAGCCAAAGAAAGATTAGAGAAGATAGCGCAGAATTCTCCTCATGGCGTTATTGTAATGACAGCACACTTTTCTAACTGGGAACTAGCAGCTCACTTTTTAGCAAAGAGTGGACTTCCTATGTTGGCCATTGGCCGAAAAGGTAATAACACTCTTATAGAAAACAATATCACTACGCCATTTCGTGAAAAGTACGGGAATCAAGCAGTAATTAAAAGTAAAGCGATGATGCTTATGATCAAGCGATTAAAGAGTGCAGGGAATGTAGGGCTACTCATTGATCAAAAAGCAGGGCAGAGTAACAGTGCCAAAGTAGATTTTTTTGGGAAGCCTGCTGAAACAACACTTTCTGTGGCTTCTTTAAAATTAAAGTTTGATGCTTTGGTGGTTCCTATTTTTATAGCAAGAGACAGTGATGGACTCTATGAGATGATCATTAATGATCCTATAGAATATATTGCAGATGAGATCGAAGATAAAGAAGAAAAATTAGCGTCTATGACCTCGAGATATAATCAAGCCATCGAAAATGTGATCAGGCAATACCCCTCTCAATGGTTTTGGATGCATAACAGGTGGCGCATATGAGTAGAATACTGATACTTAGTGATGATCGCATGGGACATCTTAATCAATCTTTGGCTTTTGTAAAATATTTAGATCTTCCTTATGATGTTAAGTCTGTAAAGTTTACATGTAAATGGTGTAAACCTCTTACTTATCTATTGGATGCAGTGGGTATTAAGACCGACAAGCTATTTTCTGTAAAGATCGATAGAAAGTATGAGATGGTTGTGGGAACAGGTTCTACCACTGCTTATGCAACTAAAGTTTTAGCAAAACTCTTAGGTGCAAAATCTGTTGCTATGATGTTACCTCGTGGGTATAAATATGACTTTGATGTTATCTTTGCACAAAGTCATGACAATCCACCAAAACAGGGAAATATCATAGAAGTACCTGCAAATTTTTCTTATGTTGAACCTAAAGGTATTTATGAAGCGAAGAAAGAGAGTATAGGTATAGTGATCGGTGGCGATAATAAACTTTTTACCATGTCTAAAAAGATGATCAAATCGCAACTTGACACTATTGTTAACACATATACAGAGCATGAAATCGCGATCACAACGTCTCCTAGAACTTCTAAAGAGATAGAAGAGATAATCGAAGCTTATGCATTTGATTATGAAGTGATCTTTTCAAAAAATCCTATTAATCCCATTCCTGATTTTCTTACTCTCTGTGAGACGGTATTTATTACTGGAGATAGCACTTCTATGATTTCTGAAGCTATTTCGTATGGTCAGTCAAATGTTGTTGTTTTGCCTTTAGAGAGTCAAGAGAAAAATAAATTTACTCGTTTTGTTGAGGGTTTGGAAAAGGCTGGCTATTTGCATATTTTTGATGGAACGATAAAAAGTAGTAATAAAAAGATAGATTTTAAAAAATACCTCAAGGGATTGAGTCTATGAAAATCGTGCAGTTGTTACCCGAACTTAATGAAGGTGGTGTCGAGCGAGGTACGATGGAGTTGAGTCGTGAGCTGGTGAAACTGGGGCATGAGAGTATCGTTATAAGTGC
>QMKT01000102.1 GCA_003646505.1 Campylobacterota bacterium | reverse complement strand
TAACAAGCACTTTCGCCCTCATCACTCAACATTGTAGGTGTTAATACATTTAGCCCTATAGTATTACTTGTCACTACCACACAGTTTGAACGCAGATCATCATTGAGAACAACTTCAAGTTCTAACGCACCCTCTTCAGACGTAAGTAGTACATTTTCTCCATCCTTGTAGCCGGATTCTGAATGTATCTGTACTTTGTTGTTACGTTTGAACTGTGTGTTCAACGCTTTGTTCGTCTTAGGTGAAAGTAACCAAAACCGTTCATCTTCTACTTTATTCTTTTTAGAAGTACGTACTTTTGTAAAAGATTTTGTGTTGATAAAATCATCATCATAATCTTCTATAAACTCAAACTCATCATCACCATCTTTTCCAAAACCATTTTCATAAGGTATCTCTTCATAGGCTGGTGAGATATACTGATCACCCTGCTTTTTACATTGTGTAAGCCAGGCATCGATGTAGTACTGTTCACTCTCTAAACCTGCAAAGTCAAAGGCATCAAAAAGTCTCTGTGTAAAGTCATATTCACTTATGCCTATTTCTGAGTCAACGACCTTGTTCATCTTCTCTACGTACTGATGTCCATAACTCAAACGAACATCTTCTTTTTCAAAAAATGTTTTAGCAGGTATGACTATCTTTGCTCTTTTTGACGTTTCATTTTCATAAAGTCCAAAATAAATGAGGTTTTCTACTTTGTCTAACTCTTCACATACACGACTAGAATCAGGCATAGACTCAGCAGGGTTACCGCCTTGTACTAAAATCGTATCAAACTCGGAAAACTTTGTCACTGCTTTAGAAACTTTTTTACATGGCACTTCAAAAGGATTGACAAACCCAAGTTTCGAATCACCCAAATAATGCACGCCACACCCCTCACGACCAAACAGTCCAAGCAGTGCAGCCAAAGCATCTATGGCTTGTAATGTGGCTGCTCCCGTAGAGTATTTCTGTACACCTGCACCTACCAAGAATACAACCTTTTGGTTACGCAAATAGTTAAGCACTCTTCCCATTTCACCCAGATCTGTACCTATATATTCCAAAATGGGTTTAATACGGTGTTCTTGGGTAAAGTCATAGAAGTCTTCATACTCAGAGGCAAACTCATCTAACCACTCTGTAGCTTGGCTATCTTCCATATATGCAAATCTTGCCAACATGATCGCCAGATAATAATCTGCACGTGGTTGCAACTGCACATGCAAATCAGCCTTTTTTGCTATGGCTGTTTTCACAGGGTCAATGACCACTATTTTCTTCCCTTCCAAAAAAGGCATGATATGGGCATTGGTCACAGTAACATTACGCCCCCAGATAATGACAGAGTCTGCGGACTTTATCTGCTCTAGAGGCAAACCTGTATTGACCCCTCTACCCTCAATAATACCTGCTTCACCTGCACCATCACAAAGACTTCCTTTAGTGAGACACCCATCTACTTCATCCATAAAAAGGTTGGTTACTTCCTGCATTACACCCATATTTCCTGAGCCTCTCCAAAGTAAAGATTTTTCCTTTTTAAAAGCATTATGCACTGCATCCATAGCCTCTACCATGCTCACTTCTTTACCATCCACACGTGCTTTTTCTATACGTGCTTCTTCATGCATACTTTTATTTAGGAGAGTACATAAAGCACCATTGCCTACAGGATGATCTGCGTCACCAGACATTTTAGGAAACATACCATCTTCCACAACTATCTTACAGGCATCATAACAGTCTAATCCACAGGCTGTAGTACGACTCACCATTTAGTGCCTCGCTTGCACTGTGTTTTAACACTTGTCATTATTTGATTTCTACTTTTATGAGTTTAGAGAACAGACCCTTTGGTGCAGGCATATAGATCTCTGCACGATAAGAAGAGATAAACTTTTCATCTGCCATTCTCCACACCTTATCTACTTTATATTCTGTTTTTTTACCATTTAGATACACGATTTTCTGATCTAAGCCAGAAAGCTCTTCCGGATCTAAAAAAAGTACCAGTTTTGCTTTTGATGTATCTTCTATCTGAGCCAAAGGAGAACCTGGATTTACAAAATCCCCTTTACGTACCATCAGTTTATAGAGGTACATATTGTTCAGAATTAAAGATTTTTTACGGATGCTATCTTCAAGCTGTGCCACCTTATGCTCCATATCAAGTATCTGTTTTTCAAAATTGACTATCTTTTCACGTGTACTGAGGTACTGTGTCTTTGCTGAAGTGAAAGAGCTGTAAGCATTGTCTTTTTGTGTTTTTGAAGCAGTCGTCAGTTTATTGATACGATTAAAGTAGCCTTCCTGTCTGTTAACTGTTTCTTTCAAACTCTGCGCTATGTCATGATTAATGTCATGCATTTGTTGCAGTAAAGTAACACTCTGTTTAGATGATGTCAAATTAATCTGATCTAATTTGTCATCCAAATATATCACACGTTTTCCATGAACTATCGTACCTTCAGATTCAAGATCAACATCCATCACCAAAGCACTTACTGCAGACTTTAATACAATAGACTCAAAAGGTTCAACTTTTGCATAATGTACTTTTGCAAAAAGTAATAGTGGGGTACATAATAGTAAAAATAGTTTCATTGTGCTGTCTTTTTTATTTGATTATAGCAAAATAGCATTAAGTACGCAGCTCTTATGTTACAATTGAAAAAAATATTTGATATTTGCATTATTTGAGCTATACTATAAGTCAGATATGTCTCTCAAAGAAAGAAGGAACATCCTATTGTCTATTAGTAAGTATTCTATCACAAGATCTTCTTTTCTCTGTACGATACTATCCCTCATTTTCTTTTTTTCAACTACCGCAATTGCCAGTATCAGTCACAAGATACCATATGACTCCGTTATCACACTACCCATAGCAGCAGATCTAAAAGTCTTGGAAACATATCTTAATGATATGGTCCCAGATATGCTCGCTGATATCAATGAACCTAACAGAACTTGTGTCAAAGCACAATATTTGAAAACAAATGGCATTCCAAAATGCAGGATGAATGGTTACAAAATATCGTGTAAAGATCGAACCATAAAGATAAGAACCATTCCTGAGATCAAATGTGATGTCAAAGGATGGGTCAAACGAAACGGACGTATATCTGTATCCGGTCATGGCAAAACATTAAAATTTGCATTCCCCGTAAAGGCAAGGGTATCTACTGATGCAGGTATACGTGAAACTGCAAATGCCTCTGCCATACTCTACATACATGCCACCCCACACATTCAAGAAGACTGGAGTCTCTCTGTTGACATAGCTCCCCATTTTGTCTGGTCCCAAAAACCTACCATAACCCTGTTAAACAATATCAAAATAAACATTCAAAATAAAATAGAACCTCAACTACGTAAAAAGATGGAAGCATTTGTAAAAAAAGTCCCTCTATTACTTGCAGATCTCAAAATGAGAGAAAAAGTAAATACAGCATGGCAGGATATACAGGAACCTGTGAAGATCAACGATCAGTCAGAAACCTATCTCGTATTCAAGCCCAAAAGTGCTTCTTATTCCGGTTTTTCCATTGTTGATAATGTGCTTCAAACCACCATCAGTGCACAAGGGAAGACAGAAATTATTTTAGGTAAACCAGATAAAGATCATAAAAAGACACTACTTTGTGATCTAGGATCCATCCCCTGTCAAGAAGGAAAATTTAATTTTCATCTGCCAGTCTCCATCAGCTACCAAGAATTGCTAGAGCTATCTAACAAAAAGCTTTTGAATACATATTCAATCGATCTGGTCAAACATGCCTTGCCAGGTATAATAAAAGTATCTAACCCAAAAATAGAGAAAACACGTGATGGAAAACTCAGCATCACTGCTCATATAAATTACGACAATAGGTCACCATGGCTAAAAAAGATCGATCTGTTTAACTGGTTCGATATTGATGGAGAGATCACTTTTCATGGTTCACCAAGGATCGACAAAGAGACAAGATGTATAGTTTTTGATAATTTAGTCTATGATTCAACAACAAACAATGATCTTTTTGATGTATTGGTCGATGCGGCAGAGCTACACCCTATCAAATCTCATTTTTCTGATCTCATAAAATATACATTTGGTAAAAAAATAGATGATGGTATTTTAAAAGCGAACAAGGCATTAAAAAAGTTTTCAAAAGAGGATATAAATATGTCCGCCTATTTGCAGATGGCTTCCATAGAAGATATCATCATTAGTGAAAAACATATTACGATCAATACAAAACTATCTGGTAAAGTAAATGCAAATATTGGATTCTAAAAGTAATACTATCTCCTTTACTGTTCATTAGCTTATACCTCAGAAATAACTCTTTCAAGTTCTGCTTCTAATTCTATATATTCTTTTACATATTTTACGGCTTCATCAATCGCTACAAGTTCATCAAAATTTTCTTGTGCTTTATATGAAAGTTTAAGTCTAACATATTTACAGTTCATAACTGTATCAGTAGCATGGGTCTTAGCCAAATCAGAATGGATTTTCATACTTATCATGTTGCTATGTACTTTTTCATTAGGTATTACTTTACCGACAAATTTATTCATAATATTGTAAGAATGAACACAATCTCTATCTTCATAGTTAATAGCATGAGATGCTGTTGTTGTCCATATAATACCTGATAACAATAGTAAATTTTTTAACTTTTTCATTTTAAACCTTCGTATAATATATTTAGATATACGAATAATAACTGAGTTTAAAATAAATGATAAAGTCATTCTAGAAATATTTTTATCTTAAAAATGACTAATAATATAAGGAGGGATTTCTCACAGTATCATATCTGCAACAATAAGCCGGGTTTTGTTGTGGGTAGTTATTTATCTAGGCGTATGGTTGCCCATACGCTCAAGTGAAGTATATATGCTGATCTAACAGCTTGTTACTTTAAAGGTCTATCTTTTTTCACAAAGAGATTGACTTCTGGCATTAAGCATTGTAGCCCTATTCATAAGGTACTCATCTACTTCACGAGCACATTCACGCCCTTCATAGATTGCCCATACCACAAGTGATTGACCACGTCGCATATCTCCTGCTGAAAATACGCCATCTACAGAAGTCTTATATCCTGTTGTTTTAATGTTGCTTCTCTCGTCAGTGTCAATACTTAGTTCCTCAATGACACCAGTTTGCTCAGGTCCTAAGAATCCCATAGCAAGAAGAACAAGATCAGCTTTAAGAACAAAGTCACTGCCAGGAATCTCATCAAAGCCTTTAGCTCCCCATTCAATTTTGACACAATTAATACCTGTAACTTCTCCATCATCACCAACAATGAAAGATTTAGAAAGAACATTAAAGTCCATTTCACACCCTTCTGCTTGAGAAGTAGAGAGTTTAAATACTCTAGGATACAGTGGCCAAGGCATATCAGCAGTTCGCTCTAGTGGTGCTTTTGGCATAAGCTCAATTTGAGTAATAGATGCCGCACCTTGACGGTTAGAGTTTCCAACACAATCACTACCCGTGTCTCCACCACCAATAACAACAACATGTTTACCAGTAGCTAAAATCTCTTTATCTTCTGCAATTTTTTCACCCTCAACGCGAGAGTTTGATTGTGAGAGAAATTCCATAGCAAAATGAATATTTTTAGCATCACGATTCTCAATTGGTAAATCACGAGGAAGACTCGCCCCACCACAAAGGACTACAGCATCATGTTTATCTTGAATCTCTTTAAGAGGAATGTCAACACCAATATGAGCACTGGTAATAAACACTACTCCCTCTTCTTGCATTAAATTAACACGTCGCTGTACTACTTTCTTTTTGTCAAGTTTAAAGTTAGGAATACCATAACGAACTAAGCCACCTATTCTTTTATCTCTTTCATAAACCGTAACACTATGTCCTGCTTTATTGAGTTGATTGGCAACACTAAGACCTGCTGGTCCTGAACCAACAACTGCAACACTTTTTCCAGTACTTGCTTTTGGAACTTGAGGTTTCATCCACCCTTTTCTATAGGCTTTTTCAATAATTTCATACTCTAAATTCTTAATGGTGACAGCATCATCATTAATGCCAAGAACACAAGCTGTTTCACAAGTAGCAGGACAAACTCGCCCTGTAAACTCCGGAAAGTTATTGGTGCTCATTAGTGTTCTAAATGCATTTTCCCATTTGTCACGATAAGCTTGATCATTAAATTGTGGCACAATATTTCCAAGTGGACAGCCATAATTACTATGACAAAATGGAACGCCACAGTCCATACAGCGTGCTGCTTGTTCTGTTATCTCATCTTTACCTAAAGGTGTAATAAACTCATTATAGTGCTCTTTACGCGAATCAGTAGTCGCGTAGCTAAACTCTTTTCGTTTGTATTCTTTAAATCCGGTTATTTTTCCCATAATGCGCCCCCTTATGCCGTAACATCTTGTTCATCTTTGATTCTGGCCTTTTGTTGCAATACACGTTTGTAATCAACAGGCATAACCTTAATGAACTTCTCTTTGGTAGTGTCCCAATTATCTAGGAGTGCTTTACCTTCTTTACTTCCAGTGTAAGCAACATAATTTTCAATCATGCCCTTAACTTCACTGCTCTCTTTGTCATCACTAAAAGACTCTAATGCAACCATTCCCGTATTGATACGTGTTTTAAGTGAATCATGTTCGTCATAGATGTAAGCAATACCACCACTCATTCCCGCAGCAAAGTTTTTACCCACTTCACCAAGGACAACAACTCGACCACCTGTCATATATTCACAACCGTGATCACCAATAGCAGCTACAACAACTTTAACACCAGAATTTCTAACACAGAAACGCTCGCCTGCTAGACCGTAGATGTATGCTTCACCACTAGTTGCTCCATAAAATGAGACATTTCCTAAAATGACATTTTCATTGGCTTCATATGTTGCTTTTGCAGGTGGGTAGAGAATGATCTTACCACCACACAAACCTTTTCCAATATAATCATTCGCATCACCTT
>QMKT01000101.1 GCA_003646505.1 Campylobacterota bacterium | reverse complement strand
GCAAGCAGACGTAAATTTGTGAGTTCATCATTTAACATTTGTTTGAGGACCTTGCGTGGAAGATCAAGTTCTTTTATGCTGTGATGAGTTTTTGATAGGTTGCTGTTGAGCATGGCATAAATGTTGGCATATTTACCGGTATGAAACTCTATCCACTCTACACCTAGATCTAAAGAAGCCTTTATTGCCTCAGGAGTAGGGTCAATGAACAGTGAAACTTCTATCTCTTCATTTTGCAGTCTTTGAATAGCCTCTTTGAGTTTAGCTTGTTCTCCTGTGACTGCTAACCCACCCTCCGTTGTAACTTCTTCTCTTTTTTCAGGAACCAGGGTGACACGATGTGGTCTAAGATCACAGGCAATATCTATCATCTCGGCTGAGATAGCACACTCAAGATTGACAGGAAGTGAAGAGAGTTCTATAATATGTTTTGCATCCATATCTTGCATATGACGTCTGTCTTCACGGAGGTGTATGGTTATTTGGTCAGCCCCCGCACGCTTACAAATGCCTAATGCATCCAAAGGGTCAGGGTCTGCTACTTTTCTAGCTTCTCTGAGTACGGCAATGTGATCTATGTTTACACCTAGTAACATGGTAATCTCCTTAATAGAATCCTTTGAATATTAAAATGATTATAGCAAAAGTTTTTAAGATAGGATTTGTATACTCTTTCTCATTACACTCCTGGAGAAAATATGTCTGAAAAAAACTACTTTATGTCAATGAATACAAATCCTACTATTTAAGTCCATCTTCTGGGATAGGTTCTCCAAAGTAATAGCCTTGAAAATTGTCTATGTTCAAAGTTTTCAAGGTCTCATATACTTCTTTTGAGTGAACGTATTCTCCAACTACATCTATGTCTAAACGTTTTGAAAATGCAACAATAGCCTCTGTAATGATATAAGAATTTTTATTGATATGAATATCTTTAATCAGTGAGCCATCAATTTTGATGATATCAGGTTTGAGTTCTAAAAGATAAGAAAAGTTAGAATACCCTGTTCCAAAATCATCAATTGCGATTCTGCCACCTAGCTCTTTTATCTCATGCACAAAGTGGCTAAATTGCTCTTTGTCTTCTAAGCCTTCATCTTCTAAGATCTCAAAGATAAGCTGTGAACCTAATTTCTTCTCTGTAACATTTTTAATAATGTATTGTACTATTTCTTTATCTGTGATATCGATATGAGAGAGGTTGATACTAAAGTCATATTGTGGGAATTTTTGTATGACGGTGAAGATCTTACGTAACATGAGCATGGTCAATTTTTTGTATGTTTTGTTTTTCTTGGCAGTCTCTAGAAAGAAAATAGGAGAATAATAATCCTCACCTTCTTTCAAACGCATTAAACATTCATATTTAACGACCTTTTGATCTGTATCTACAATAGGTTGAAAAAAAGGAATGATATTATTAGATTTTATGGCAACATCTATACGCTGAATCCATTGAATATCATTCTCATACACTTTCTTATAGCTATATTTATCACTGTATAAAAGATAATGTTGTTTTGTCTCTTTTGCTCTTCGTAATGCCATATCGGCAGTTTCAAGTAAATTTTCTTTCTCTAGAGAGATACCCACTGTCATATTGACATTGATCTTAATATCATGTGTATGTTGATAGATATAAAAGTCTTTTAACTTTTCTAGGATCATCTGGATATGTTGTTCATAATATTTTTGATTTGAATGTTCATGTACGATAAAAGCAAAATCATCCGAACCAATACGATAGAGATCCCAATTTTCTTTTTTATGCAATGAGAGGAATTGTGCAAATTCTTTTAAAACATAACTTCCTATTTCTGTACCATAGAGATCATTGATGACTTTAAATTCATCAATATCCAAAATTATCAGACCCTTATGCACTTGTTTATCAAGTTGTATGTCTAAGGCAGCTCTATTACCCAAGCCGGTTAGTTTATCTGTGAAGGCTTGTTTTATCAGTGCTTTTTTTTGTGCAAAAGGCAAGATGGCTTTTTGTATGGTTTGGATTAAGTGCATCATATCTACAGGCTTCTCTGTATAAGCATCAATACCAACATTAATGGACTCATAGAGGTATTTTGCATCTGAAAAAGCTGTAGTGATAATGATAGGTATATCTAAAGTGACCGCTTTTATTTTTTTGGCCATTTCAATACCGGAAAGTTTGGGCATTTGAATGTCTGAAATTATAACATTGATATGGTCTTTCTTTTCTAAAAAAAGTTTATATCCTTCTTCTCCGTTACTTGCTGTAAAAACTCCTTTACAAACATCTTGAAGCATATCGGCTATATTGTTCCGTAATACATCTTCATCTTCAACATATAAAACGGTAAGTTCTTTTAAGTCATCAATATTCATGTTTAGCCTTTCATATATAGATAAGAATACACTTATTATTATAAATTCATATTAAATAAAGTAATTTTATTGGAAAATATAGATTATATACTCGATATGAGGGGAGAGATCATATGTTAAAACAACAAATTACAACATTAATTTCAGTTTCAGTTCAACTGTCATCTAGAAAAAATGACATACTTGAGCGATGGGTGAACTTCCCGATGGTTTTAGAGGTTTTGGATAAACATCATATAGATATTGAATTGTTTAAATCAGTCTATGCTATCAATATATTGGATTATTATTTTGGAGTGGTCGAACAGACAAAGAAGATTGGGGATTGTCCTGTAATGGCAGATTTTATGATCTATCTTAAAGAACATGATATCTCAGCAGATGAACTTTTTATTATCTGTACCCATGCACGAAAAGCAATGATCAATTTGACTTTTGATCTGGATATAGCTTCTAAAGCACTGTTTGAAGAGATATCTTACGTATTTGACTTAAATTTTAAAGGTGTACTTGCCCAATATGCAAATACGATATATAGGCTTGAAAAACAGATCCAGCAAGAGATCGACGAAAATCGAAAAAAAGATGTTGTCATGTTTCAACATGCAAGACTTGCCCAAATGGGAGAAATGATCAATAACATCGCGCATCAATGGCGACAACCTCTCTCCATGGTCTCTGCAATTGTGCAAAATATTCATTTTAAATATCAACTGGGTAAACTAGAATCAGATTTTTTCAATCAGAACATAGAAGATATAAAGAAAATACTACAGCAAATGAGTCAAACCATTACAGATTTTCAAAATTTCTTTCATCCAAATAAAGAGAAAGAAGAGTATTTTATTGAAAACAGTATTGACCATACGATAGATCTGCTCAATCACAGTATGGAGACGTCAGCTATTGAGTTTATTCGATTGGGACGCAATGATCTGGTACATATTATGGGGTATCCCAATGAATTTGCACAAACATTACTTAATATTTTTTCAAATGCAAAAGATGCACTTCTTCAAAATGATCTTTATGAAAAACGTTGTATCTATATAGAAACAACATTGTTGGAAGATAGACTATTGATTTCTATTTCAGATAATGCAGGGGGTATACCAGAAAATGTTTTAGACAAAGTGTTTAACCCTTATTTTACGACAAAAGAGCAGGGAAAAGGAACGGGGATCGGTTTATATATGTGTAAACAGATCATTGAAAAGAACATGAATGGAAGCATTTATGTTCAAAATAAACTGTTCTCAAATGCTGAGAATGGCGCTGAATTTATTATAGAATTGCCGTATAGGGAATAGCAGTAAGATTTTTTAAATCTTTAGGCCTCTTTTTTATCGCTTTGTATTGTTTTTCTTTTTTTGTAGGTTCTTTTTACAGGTTTATGTTCATGAATGATCGTTTTTGTCTTTTTCAAAGAGAGATTATAGAACCATATTATGCCTAAAATAAGTACTGCTCCTATGAGGAAATGGTAGATCACTATCCCCGCACCCATACCATAAACGAAGTTCAAAAGATGCTGTTTTTCTACCTTCTCATCAACTGTCATAGTAGATTCATCTTTTTTAAAGATCGCAATGGCATTGGAAAGGAAACCTCCTGCCACTTCAAGAAGACCTGAGCCTTTTTCTTTCATTGTTTGCAGTGAAAAGCTATTTTTTTCTGTTTGATTCATAAGTACTCTTTTCTTTCATATATCTAATTATAGCATAGATGTTATAGCACTTGATAAATCGAACCATAACCAATATTATGATAAAATCGCGACAATATTATTAACTAAAGGCTATAGCATGGCAAAAAGAAAGATCAAAAAAGCGGTATTGGCTTACTCGGGTGGGCTTGATACAAGCATTATTTTAAAATGGCTACAAGATGAGTATGCGTGTGAAGTGGTTACTTTTACTGCTGACCTGGGTCAGGGTGAAGAGGTAGAGCCTGCACGTAAAAAAGCACTTGACATGGGAATCAAGGAAGAAAATATCTTTATTCTTGACCTTAGAGAAGAGTTTGTAAAAGATTTTGTTTTCCCTATGTTCAGAGCCAATGCTATTTATGAGGGAGAATACTTACTTGGTACATCTATAGCACGTCCGCTTATCTCTAAAAAACAGATAGAGATCGCACATCAAACGGGTGCGGATGCTGTAAGTCATGGTGCTACCGGTAAGGGAAATGACCAGGTACGTTTTGAGCTTGGTTACCTGGCGCTTGATCCAGATATCGCGGTGATCGCACCTTGGAGAGAATGGGACTTGAACTCACGTACCAAATTATTAAAGTATGCGGAAGAACATGGCATAGATATTGATGGCAAAGGTCAAGCTAAACCATACTCTATGGATGCAAACTTACTTCACATCTCTTATGAGGGTGAGCATTTGGAAAACCCTTATGCAGAACCGGAAGAAGATATGTGGTTATGGTCTGTAAGTCCTGAAAAAGCGCCGGATGAAGCAGAATATATTACACTCTCTTACATCAATGGTGACCCTGTAGCGATCAACCGTGAAGAGATGAGCCCTGCTACGATGTTGAAAACATTGAACGACTATGGTAACAAACATGGTATTGGGCGTATTGACATTGTAGAAAACCGTATGGTTGGTATGAAAGCACGTGGATGTTATGAAACACCAGGTGGAACTATCATGCTTAAAGCACATAGAGCTATTGAATCCATTACATTGGACAGAGAAGAGGCTCACATGAAAGATGAGCTTATGCCTAAGTATGCAAAACTCATTTATAACGGCTTATGGTGGTCTCCAGAGCGTCGTATGTTGCAGGCTGCGATTGATGCAACACAAGATCAAGTACAAGGTGATGTAAAACTGAAACTTTACAAAGGGTCTGTAATTGTGGTAGGTAGAAGATCAGACAGAACACTTTATTCTGAAGAGCACTCTACTTTTGAGGCAGATGATGTTTATGATCAAAAAGATGCAGAAGGATTTATTCGTCTTAATGCATTACGTTTCATGATCGAAGGTAAAAAACAGCCTGAGCGTATAGCTTCACTCATTGGAAACAGTGAAGAAGAGGAAGTAGAAGTTTGTCGCATTGAAACAGGGTCATTTACGATCTGTCAGCGAATTAAACGATTTTTTGGGTTTGGAAAAAGCGAAAAACCTGCAAAAGAAGAATATATTAAATCCAAGGAAGACTAATCTGACAAGGTTAGTCTAATAACTCCTCCATCTCCTTCAATACTTTTGAAGGAGTGAACTTCACTAATTTTTCTTTTAAAAAAAGATGAGGTATAAACTCCAACATTACATAGAGCAGTCCCATTAGCGGATAAAAAGCATAATATTCCATTTTAAATGTTTTAAACTTATAACGAGTGACAAACCACTCTTTTGCACCCGTATTTCCATTATGAAACAAAAGCACTTCCATAGCAAAAATAGATCCCCATAGAAAATAGGTCATGGAGGTTACGATAAATGCACCCAATACCCCGTATAATGAGATGACAGCGGCCAGGAAAATACTGAGAAATAGTGCAAAAGAGTGGAAGCCTAAAGAAGCAAAGATAGCCACAACAGCAAAGATAAAAAGTAAAGATCCAAAAAACATAAAAAGCTCTAAGTATGTTTTTTGTTCTTCAAAGGAGGGACTAAAGTATGCACCAAGTAAGGTGATGATAAAGATACCAATAACAGTGAGTGCAAGTGAACGGTATTCACTCATCTTTACTCCTTCGTATTTTATGCTATTTCGTACAGTTTTGTAAGGCTTTTTACATCTGCTTTGCGTCCAAGCCACTCCTGGTAAAGGTCACTCATCTCTTTTGCTCCACCCTTGGCTAAAATAAACTCTTTATAGCCTTTTGCACTCTCTTTGTTGAATCCTGCTTTATCATCAAGACAGGAGAAAAATGCATCTGCAGAAAGTACTTCAGCCCATTTGTAACTGTAGTAGCCTGCTGCATATCCTCCTGCAAAAATATGTGCAAAACCATGCTGAAACTTGTTGTGGCTTGGTGCTTTTAGTAATGAAGTCTTTTCTCTGATAGCATCAATGAGGTTTTGTATCTCTTTACCCTGGTAGAGGTCTTGGTGTAGTTGAAAGTCAAAGAGTGAAAATTCTACTTGACGTAAGATGCCTAATGCAGCCTGGTAGTTTTTTGTCTCTTTGATCTTAGCCATAAGTTCTTCTGAGATAGGTTCTCCTGTTTCATAATGAAAGCCAAAACGTTTTAAAATAGCAGCTTCATAGGCAAAATTTTCTAAAAATTGTGAAGGGAATTCTACTACGTCCCATGCGACACCATTGATACCTGAGACGGAACGCTCATTACATTGACCAAAAAGGTGGTGAATGGCATGTCCCATTTCGTGAAAGAGTGTGACCACATCATCATGACGCAGCAGAGAAGGTGTAGTCTCTGTAGTTGGTGAGAAATTACATACTATAAATGCTGAAGCAAGATGTGTATCTCCTTTAGTATCTACATAATGTGTTTCCCAGTCATTCATCCATGCACCACCACGTTTCTCTTTACGTGCTTCAAGATCAAAGTAGATACGTCCCGAAAGGGTACCATCATCAAAGATATCAAAAGCTTTAACACAATCATGCCATGTTGGCACATCTGCAGGTTTAAATGTAACGGAAAAGAGTTCTGATACGATCTCCAGCAGGCCGCCCAGTACTTTTGTTTGTTCAAAGTAGGGCTTTGTCATGGTATCATCAAAATCAAATTTCTCTTTTTTGAGTGTCTCTGAATCGTACCCTACATCATACCCTTT
>QMKT01000100.1 GCA_003646505.1 Campylobacterota bacterium | reverse complement strand
TTGAAAAAGCCATTTTAAAAATGAAAGGGGTTGTTACTTTTAAAGCCTCCTCTCAAAATAATACAGCAGCACTACAATTTGACAAAAGTAAAACAGATTTAAAAACAGTACAAAAAGCTTTAGATAAATTAGGTACTAACGCTTGTCTTTAATGTTCAACTTTGGAGAGAAGATCGACGAATTTGATTTCAAGGTCATCAATGAACGGGAGGCAAGAGCTTCTGCAGGGATTATGTTTCTGTTTGGAATCTTGAGTATTTTTTCTGTTTTTACGTTAAGAACTCTTTTATGGGTTGAACTTTTTTCTCTCACCTTTGTTTTTGAGTTTTTCATACGAACTGTCATAAACCCCAAATACGCACCATATATGCTCTTAGGGTCTTTTTTTGTAGCCAACCAGAAACCAGAATGGGTAGAAGCAAAACCAAAACAGTTTGCATGGACATTGGGTATATTTTTAGGTATCTTGATGACATACTTCATCGCTTTTGATGTGGTTTCCCCTTTTAGGTTGCTAACCTGTTTGACTTGTATGGCACTGCTCTTTTTAGAGTCTGCCTTTGGCATATGTTTGGGGTGCATACTCTATGCTAAACTAAACATAAAACTCAACAGATGCCCAGGAGGTGTGTGTGAGATGCCTGTCAAAAGAAAAGTAAAAGGCAGATGGTTAATTCTAGCCTTGACAGTAGCTCTTTTTTCTGTGACGTATTATCAACTTATCAATGGACGTTATGCTGAAGTCAAGAGGGTTGTGATTGTTGAGTAAGGTTACTAGTCCTTTCTATGTCTCTTTCCATTGTCATTCCTTTAACCAATGACCAAGTAACACATTTACCACAGTTTCTGTTCGTAGGATCCTTTGTCCTAAACTAACGGCTTTACAGCCATGTTGGCAGAGTAAGTCAACTTCATAGTCTATCCAGCCGCCTTCTGCTCCAATACATAGTACTTTTGGCATATTATTTTTATTGCTAGTCTTGCACTTTGCAACATCAAGATATGATTTCCAAGATTGTGAAGCATAAGGATGAGCAATCACTGCATTATCTTGTTCTTGATGTCCCTTTTTATCTAGTAACAAAGCAGGAAATTCATCTTCAACAAATGGCTTAAAACGTTTTTTAAACTCAATAACTGGTGGCACTGTATCTATGGCTTGTTGTAACCCTTCAAAAACAAACTCATCTATACGGTTTAGTAGTGGGCTTTGCCAATAACTTTTTTGACTACGGTAACTATTTACAATAATAAGTTTATTAACACCAAGAGATGTCATATCCATAATCAATCTACGTAGCACTTTTGGACGTGGCAAGGCAAGAACAACCGTTAAATCAAGTTTAGCTGGTGGTTTTTTATCCAATATAACATCAGTAAGAAGTACTTCATTGTCATTGATCCCGGCAATAGTAGCCTTGCCTATGTTACCACCAATCTCAGAAATAGTTAAACTATCTCCTACTTTAGATTTTAGTATCTCTTTAATATGCGTAACTTGCTGTGGATCACTAATGCTTTTGGCATTTTTTGGTAATAAAATACAGTTCATATTATTAAATTAGAACTCAGGTGATAACGATAACTCATTGTTTATTCCTCTTAATTACCCAAAAATAGCAGGTTGTGATATATCTAATACTTTATAGCAATCATATGCTGAGAATAGCCTTCTTTATAGACTTTTACTTTAAGTTATATAGGTCGGGTGATAATGATAACTCATTCATATATGATCAGTCACCACCTTAACTACTAACTAATCAGCTATAATCCCATAAAGATTTCAAGGAAGCTTACCCATGTCTGAACAAACTGATACACCCCAAGAAAATGTTGATAAAAAAGACATAGATAAAGAAACCATATATCACGACCAAAGATCTGTAGCTTTACGCACTCCTCAGAGTATCTGCTTTGTGAAAGAACATGATAAAACCTCTATGCTTGAACTACTTCTAAATGACTATAAGCAAACGCAAGTAGTCATCGTCGTTAAAAGTAAGAAAAAAGCAGATTCACTGAGTGCCTTTTTAACCTCAAAAGCGTTTAATGCCACTGCTGTGCATGGTAACCATAGACAAGCACAGCAACAAGAAGCTACAAGTAAATTTAATGCTGGTACACTCCATGTCATCATCACCACAGATATGATACTCAAAACACTAGCCCTAGAAAATATCAAACTTGTTGTGAGTTATGACTTGCCTGATACACCACAAGAGTATTATAATCGTATGGCTTTTATGAAAGAACTAGGTATAGGCATGGCACTTGTGAGCCCTGAAGATGAACCCTACCTTGATGAGATAGAGTACAACATGAAAAAAGAGATAGAAGAAAAAGAAGTAGCTGGTTTTGTAGCTACAAAAAAGCCTAAGAAGTCCGCAAAAAAAGACCGAACCAAAAAACCTCGCCACCGTAAAGGTAAGGTTAAAAAAGAAGAAGTATTAGATAAATAAAGAGTTATTATGTCTCAAGTTATCATGATGTTTCTGTTTCCTCTAGGATTTTACTTTTATTATATTCAAAAGCCTCATAAAATAATATTTAATACTTAGAGGGTTCCATACTTCTTGATAAGTTTTTCAAGGACTTTTACATCTAAAGGTTTTGTCGCATAATCATCCATGCCCTCTGCGATATACTTTTCTTTGTCTCCAGGCAGTGCATTTGCAGTTAAAGCAATAATTGGAACATGTGCGAGACCCTGCTCTTTTTCATAAGCCAAAATTTTATGGGTAGATTCTACACCGCCCATAACAGGCATTTGAATATCCATAAAGACCATATCATATTTATTGGCTTCATAAGCCTTATAGGCCTGTTCACCATCAGATGCTAAAGTGACTTTTAGCCCCATATTTTCTAAAACTACTTTAATCAGTTTTTGATTGATCATATTATCTTCTGCAACCAGGACACTAAGGCTATCAGAACTCTTTTTCTCTACAGCGTCTGCATTTTTATTTTCAACTTTATCTTTTACTTTAGTAACTTTACTCTTTTTTATCTGCCTTAAAGATTTGTTTCTATTTTCCTCTTTCTGTAATTTAAATGTTAAAGTAAAGAAAAAAGTTGCCCCCTCACCTTCTTCACTTTTAACTTGAATTTTTCCGCCCATAGAGCTAATGATCTTACTTGAAATGGTCAAGCCCAGACCTGTACCTCCAGATTTCCTAGAGGTACTGGCCTCTGCTTGTGAATAAGGTTCAAAAATTTTCTTTTGTTGATTTTGTGTCAAACCAATACCAGAATCTTTCACGGAGATCGTAAAAGTAACACTCCCTTTCTCTTCTCTTATATATTCTGTCCCTACGACTATATTGCCGCCAGACTCGGTAAATTTCAAGGCATTACTCACAAGATTGATAAGTACTTGTGAGAGTCTCGTAGGATCACCCATAACATTATGGGGCATTTTGGGATTTGTAGAAAATGTTAACGCAATATCTTTTTCATTTAGCGCTGGTTTAAATACGCCTATAGAAGATTGGATTTTCTTAAACAGATCAAAAGGGATACTCTCAAGTTCCATCTTGCCTGCATTCATTTTGGAGACATCAAGTACATCATTCACAATGACCCTAAGATTGTTTGAACTTTCTCTGATCATGGAAACAAATTCTTTTTGCTCTTCATCCAACAAAGTGCCATCTAAAATATCTGTGAGCCCTATAATCCCATTTAATGGGGTACGTATTTCATGAGACATACTGGCAAGGAAAAGTTCTGTTGTTTTCTTTTCAACTTCTAAGCCTTCTGCTTTTTTAGAAATCGCTTTAAATTTCTTTTCAAGAAGTCTATATTTTACATTGTTATCATCTTCAACTATTGTTTCTACTTCTTCATCTTCTACCACATCCTCTTTCGCTGGAGTTCTAAAAAATAAGAAAAACGCTATCATAGTGAGAGAACTTAACCCTACAGATATCCACAAACCTAAGTGAAATTGAAAAAAACTTATCAATCCTATAGCCAAGGACATCCCTAAAGTTAAGACAAAAACTTTAATATTTTGAAACATATTACACCTTTTAAATATGATCTTATGAGTTATTTTATCTAAAATAAGTTTGAATAAAACATTTTTATAAAATAATCAAATATTATATGATAACTTATATGCTTTTTATAGTCTTCTTAGCTCCCTCCATAAGAGAAATAAAGAATCATTTGCTATGATGATTCAAATTTTACTTCTAAATGGAATACACTATGGAAAACTGGTACGAAAAAACCCGAGAAAAACTAAACATATCTTTCAAACAAGAGGGATGGAAGATATGAGTACACCCTACCACACAGTACTTACCATAGCAGGGTCAGACTCAGGAGGATGTGCAGGCATACAGGCAGACATCAAAAGTATCTCTGCCAATGGTGGATATGCAGCCTCTGTTATCACAGCTACCACTGCACAGAACACCCAAGGGATCACAGACATACATCCCATCCCTGTAGCACACATCATTAAGCAAATGGAAGCGGTGCTAGAGGACATAGACTTTGCTGCAGTCAAGATAGGAATGCTCCACTCTAGTGAGGTCATAGAAGCAGTAAAAAGTACGCTCACACGTTATAACATCATAAACATTGTCCTCGACCCTGTCATGATAGCTACTTCAGGAGACAACCTCATCAACGACAATGCCATAGAAAGCCTAAAATTGTTCCTACCTAACGTGACACTGATCACCCCAAATATCCCAGAAGCAGAGCTTCTCATTGGGCATAGTATAAACTTGAAAAACATGGAAGCCTCAGCGAAAGAACTTGCAGAAAAATATCACACTTCTGTCCTACTCAAAGGCGGGCATCTGGAGTTTAGCGATGAAATGACAGACATACTCTATAACTTTGAGAGCAAACAAAGTACGACCATCCATAACAAAGCTATAAATAGCATCAATACACATGGAACAGGCTGCAGTCTATCTTCTAGTATTGCTACGTATCTGAGTTTAGGGTTTAGCTTGGAAGATGCTACACTTAAAGGGTGTAACTATCTTAATGTTGCCATTGAAAAAGGGAAAGATAAGACCTTAGGCAAAGGCCATGGACCAGTGAATCATTTTGGACTGGCATAGGCTTAGTATTACTCACGAGCATCACTATTGGGTATTGGCTCCATTTAACATATACTTTTTACTGATAATAACTGATAGTGGTATCTGCACAATATAGGCAAACATGATAGGCAGTAACATTGAAATTCCAAAGGCTCTTGCAGAAAAAGTTGAGATGACCAAGGCAAGAGTCAAGTATCTTGTTACAGAGTGCCAAAATGCTGCTCTCTCTTGAGGTGAATCCAAATCATATATGAGTTTAGAAACAAAAAATGTAAGCATATAAAATACAAATACTGCTATAAAAGAAATGTAGATAAGTTCTGGTTCGAAATCGTATACATCTACAATACGTTGAGAACTTTGTAGACCAAAAAGATAAAATAGTATGATAAAAATACTTATATGACTGATATATTTGCGGTACTTTTCTATGAAGTCAAGCACTGGCTTTGTACAGATTACTGCTCTACTCGTAACCAATGGTATGATGATTAAAAGCTCTATTACAACTTCTGAAAATCTACTAATTTTTATTTCATCATGATAAACGACATCAAAATACCCTGCACTATAGGTAGCAAATATATGTAGCATAAGAAGTGAAAGTGAGATGGAAACAAGATTGATAAAGAGTAATAAAAATCCAAAAGAAGTATCACCACCAGATTTCTTGATCCAATGCATCACCATACCTCCACCAGAAAGTACAGCAATCAAGAACAACCCAGCCGTAATACCAAAATCATTTGTCATAAAACCAATAACAAGTGCAAAAATCGGCAGTATCAGATAGTTAACAAAAAAGCCTTTTGCCAACACTGATTTATGTTCCCATATCAAGTTTACATGTGAGAATTCAAATTTAAAAAGTGAGGGCATGATGAGTGTGAGCCCAGCAAAAAGGCATATCTTCGAGCTAAACATAAATCCATCGGTATAACTCCCATATGTAAATCCAAGCACTGCACCCAAAATAACGATAAAAATTAATTGCATTTTCTTCCTCAAATATAATAAAGTATAATAATATACAATATTTTAGTAGTTATCTGTGCAATCTACAAGTAGTAGCTATTAATTTATTTACTTATGGTTAGTATATGTGTATTAAAATAACCGTGGAAGAGCATTACCATCTTTTAAATTTGATTACAACCATTTAAAAAGTTCTTCCTCTAATTCTTTCAGATAACTTCAAACTCTATTAAGAACAACACTCACTTGAACTATCATCAGAACAACAGTTATCAGCTTTTGGAGAAGGTGTGCAGGAAGGTGTTTCTGAGAACTTGCCGAATGTAGGTACACAACAGCCATCTTCTGTATCTGCAGCATCAATACCATAGACCTCTACATCACCCATAGAGTGGTAGTTTTCCCATATCATACCTGTAGGGTCTTCTACCCAATATTTGTTAGACTCTTTGTAGCAACACACTGCACCTTTGTCTTCTTTACCTTTGATGCCTTTTGCTTCAAAGGCTGTTTGAGCAAGTTCTAAGGATTCATCACTCTCATACTGCACACCCAAATGGTTAACACCTTTTTCATCACCACGCGTTGAAATGGCAAAGTTCAAAGAGAGATCATCCACTAGCCACTGTGCATAGTCCTTTTTGATTTTTGTAGGTTCTGATTGAAACTGTGTGCTATAAAAGGCAATGCTTTTTTCTATGTCATCTACAGACATATGTATATGTAGTCTTCTTTTTTCGTTCATTTGATCTCCTAATCGATAATTTATAACAGACTATATCATAAAAAAACTAATATATCAATATATCTTGATATATTAGACCAATATCTTCTTAAATGCTTCCAAATAGACATTGATATACTTCTGCTTTTCCTTACGTCTATACTGCATCACCCAGCGAGGATGAGGCACTACTTCTATGCTTTCAAAACACTGATGTTTGTCATTAAAGGCTTTGAGGTATTTGAGGTTTTTTCCTTGTCCTACACAAATGATATGTGGTTTTGCCTGAGGAAAGGACATTTGCTGAAGTAGTGTCTCTTCTATATAAGGTGCTAAAGCATTTTGTGTTTCAAGGTCATCATAATAATTATAGTTTTTACCCTCTTTAAGTAGTCCCAATGGCATCACTGTAGTAAAGAAAAAGTCTTTATAAAACTTCTCCACCCCACCATACGCCTCCATAACCTCAAACATAAATGCCGCAGATATCTCTATACGTTTATCAAAACTATTAGGTATATCACAATACTTTTCCAAATGATACGCATCCGCAAATCC
>QMKT01000099.1 GCA_003646505.1 Campylobacterota bacterium | reverse complement strand
CGAAAATACATAAAAGGGTGACTTCTCATATATTTAGACATTCGTATGCAACACATTTACTTCAGAGTGGTATAGACTTACGTTCTATACAAGAGTTACTTGGGCATAAATCTGTTGAAACGACTATGATTTATACCCATGTAGTATCTGAGATGAACAAGGGAAGGGTAGCCAGTCCCCTAGATATGTAGATTGTTTATTTAGCCCTTTAGTAAAGCATAAAAGTCGCTGGGTGCCTCTACTTCAATAATCAAACTTTTTTTATTCTTTGGATGAACAGTACTCAGTCGTAATGCATGAAGTCCCATTTTAGGGCCTTTGGTACCATAACGTTCATCACCAATGATACTATGTCCCAACCAAGCCATGTGTGCACGTATTTGGTGTTGTCTGCCTGTTTCTATACGTACTTCCAGAAGTGACTTTCCATTCTTACTTTCTTTGACCTCATAATGTGTGATGGCGGACTTAGCTTCAGGATGTTCCCCCACATGCATACGGTACTCTTTCTCATCAAGTCTTAAAGGTTCAGTGATCGTCCCTTTACTTTCACTTGGTGTACCTTCAACGACAGCCAGGTATGTTTTCTCGGAAACATTCCACTTATCCATGACACCTTCACGCACTTCTTTGGAAGTGGCAAAAAGCAATACCCCTGATGTGTCGCGGTCAAGCCTGTGTACAGGCCAAAGTTTCACATAATTTTTGCCCTGTGAGAGTTGCTTCCTCAGTAAAGTTAGTGCATGTTGTTTTGTTTCTTGTGTTGTTCCTACAGACAAAAGTCCGGAAGGTTTATTGATCGCTATGAGGTCTTTGTCCTGATAGAGTATCTCAAGATTTTTGAGTGTTTCTACTGAACTCTTTTTTGAGAAAGTACCTGGTACCCCGTCTATTTCCACTACATCTCCGACCTCTATGATAAAATCATGTTTGGTTGTAGCCACACCGTTGACGGTAATACTGGCATTTTGTAGACGCTGTTTCACCTTCTTTTTAGACCATCCGGAAAGTGCTGTAAATAAAAACTCTAAGAGTTTTGTACGCGCTTTGACTTGAAATTTTTCTGCCATAAATTATTGACCTTTTATTTGAACTGTTTGTTGTTGTTTTGCTTCTAAATATGCTTTTTCATATCTCTGAACCCAGAGATTATAAGCGCGTTGCATTTTTTGTGCATGTGCAAAGTATCTGCGTGCACAGGCATTTGCTGCTGATGCTACAAGAAAACCTTTCATCCCGCAAAAAGCATTCTTCATACCCAAATACCTAATAGTGTCTTTTCCTTTGATATGATTGCAGGCATCTATAACATCCACAATAAATTTAGAATTACACTCTTTAGCTGTGGTGCCTTCTGTATAATAACACTGATCATGTTCATTACATACTCCTCTAAGCCATTTATCATCACCTAATATATCGTCAGATTGATCATAAAGCTCCTGAAGTCCCTCAGCACTACATCCATCTGGTTTGGCAGCATAGGGGTAAATTGCCGTTGGGAAGTTTTTGTTTAGGGGTAGAACGACGCCGTTTTCAGTCACACCCCTTGCAATAGGATCACACTCTTGCAAATCCAATAGTGGTTTCTTAGGTTCTAACCCTGTATCATACTCAAAATACTCAGGATTACAAGCTTTGTCTTTCCATACACGTTCAGTTATACGAGCCATATCCTGCATATAATAATACGCTGTAGTGAGTGCTAGATTGTATGAATCATTGGCAAAAGTTTGAGGTACTTTCTCTGTTTGATCACCAAATCCTATATCCTGTCTATTTTCCATGACATCCTTGCCTGCACGTGCCATTTCCTCTGGAATGAACATATCTACAGAATAGATAAGCATATCTTTAAACCAAGTTCCATCATATTCAGACAATTTACGTTCTAACTTTTCATAATTTGTTTCAGACTCTATTTTTATTTTAAGTACAGGTGTTCTAAGTGTATTGTTTACATCGCATACAAGGTTTGTGACTTGTATAGCAGATAGATCATAAGCATTGAGAGAAGAAGATGTAAAAAAAAGTATCGTCAATAGTTTTAATGGCTTCATTCTACTCCTTGCTTTACTGGTCATGTTTTTATTTATTATATCGTATTGAAAAGAAATCAAAAAGTGTGATCTCTTTGAGTAAAATGTGCTACCTGCGTCTACGGCCACGATATCCTCCACGACTGGAAGATCCGGAACCTCTTTTATTTTGACCATGACAGAGGTCACAGATAGAAAAACGGTAAGAGAAATCAAGTACTTTTCCACATTTTCTGCAAGCTTTGGTAAAAAGTCCTTGCCTGAGAGAATTTTCTATATAGTTGTTGAGCCTTACTCTGGCTTGAATAGCTTGCTCTGTGTCCTGGAAGATATCTGGGAACTTGAAACTAAGCCATAAATAGAGTGATATTTCACGAACACGGTCTTCAGCATTGAGCAGCATATCGTTTGTCTGGGCAAAAGCAGGGAGGTCACGAGGCGGGATGTAGAGTACTTGCCCACCTGATTCTATCTGTTTTATGTAACGATGGAAGACTGATTCTATATAAGGCGAAGAGATGCTTGCAGGTGCACAGGAGAGGAAAAAACGTGTTTTCAGATCCAAGTTGTATTCACTCACAATCGTGGCAATATCTAACATTGAGTCAATGTTGGCTGCAACAAAAGGGCCTTCAAACTCCATATTGTCAGCAAAAAATGCCAAAATATCCATAATATTATCGGTTTCTAGTATCTCACCTATGAGCATAACATGCTCAAGGCTTGCCATGACAGAGACAGGGAGTTCTATATCGGGAAGAGGGGAGTAAAATGCTTTAGAAATATTTTCAAGCGCATTCTCTTCAAGTGCTCCTACATATCCTTTTTCTTCAAAACCGTAACGACCAGCACGTCCGGCTATTTGCGAGACCTCTGTAGGCAATAGTTCACGACGGCGTAAACCGTCAAATTTGTTGTCTTTGGCGAAAAGAAGGGTCTTTATGGGGAGGTTCAGTCCCATGGCTATGGCATCTGTAGAAACCAGTATCTGACTTTCACCTTCTCTAAAACGTCTGGCCTCTTCTCGTCTGACTTCAGGAGAAAGGTTTCCATAGACCACTGAGACGGCATATTTATCTGAGAGTTGTTGTTTGAGTGACAGTACTTCACGTCTGGAAAAGGCAACGACTGCAGTTTGAGGTTCTATTTTTTTCATAGCGGTAGGATGTGACATCATGGAGAGCTCATTTTTACGTTCAAAACGAATGATCTCCAACTCTTCACCCAGGTACTCACATAACTCTTCTACTGCAGGCAAAGCATTAGCCGAACCGGTCAAGATCACTTTTTTGGCAGGGACACCCATGAGCGCATTTGCCCATGCCCAGCCTCTGTCACGGTCAGAGATCATCTGTATCTCATCTATGACACAGACATCTACATCAACTGAACCGTTCATCATTTCAATGGTTGAAGAGATATGTGTTGACTCTTCATCAATGATCTCTTCTTCACCTGTGATCAGTAAAACACCTACACCTTTACTTTTGAGATTTTCATACCCTTCCAAAGCAAGTAGACGCAAAGGAGCAAGATAATAACCTGTTGTTGCCTCTTCAAGTTGTTTAAGTGCTGTGTAGGTTTTTCCTGAGTTGGTAGGCCCTACATGAAAGACTATCTTGCGTTTGAGTTCTCTCGCAAGAGGAAAAAGATTTTTAAAATCACGTATAGTTTTAGCCAGCAACTCTTCACGTTTTTGTTTTGCAAGCAGGGGTTTGATGTACTCACCAAAATGAAAGAGTATCCGTCTTTTACTTTTTTCCTTGAATTTTAACGTTGTAGATGATCGGACCTGAGGTTCTACAAAACGTACAACAAATTCATGAAGTGTCTCTTCTGGTATCTCCAGTTTCTCACTTTCCTCCTGCATATCTTCAATGACATCATTTATAGCGACTTTAAAGTGAGCTAAAAGATCATCATTAACCCTGTTTATATCTTCTTTTACAGGGGGCTCCTGACCTCTCCAAATAAGATTATAAAAGAAAGGTTTTTCATAAGATACAGAAGTGTCATAATAGAGGATCGCACCAAAAAGATCATGATTCTTTTCTTTCTCAATGATGATGTGATCTGTACTTTCAAAGACTTCATACTTATCGCTAATATTAATTAATATTTTTTCTACTGTTTCAAATGAAACAGGCGCATGGTAAAGTAAGGTTTCAGGGGGCATTGTTTTGAGTGAATGGCTGATCTCATCTTCTGTTAAATAGGGGTGTTCAGTCTCTTTTAACTGTGTAAGAAAATGCTTTAGTTCAAGCGATTTCTTCGTAGTGGTTTCCTCTTTTATGTCAGTCAGTTTTATGAGTAGTTCTTTTTCATCAAGTTCCCAGAGATCATCCATTCCAAATGACTCAGTTTTACATAAAAGTAACTTGTTAAAGTCAAAGCTTTTTAATGTAAAGGTAAAGCTGTGGTAAAACTCCATTTCATTGTTGCTATTGAACTGTACATCTAATGATTTTTCAAGTGAAGAAAGTTTTGATTTAATACGTAAATAACCTAGTTTAGAAAGCACTTTTTCTTCTGTTATTTTCGCATTTTTAACATCTATGAACGCTTCTAAAATAAGGTTTTCTTCATGTTTATTGTGTTCTACTTCATTTAAGAACTGAAGGATCTTTTCAACTTTATCCAAAGGACGTTTCTCTCTGCCTCCATGATGCACTGATTTATAACTTTGTGTAATGTAAGAGACTATCGTTTCTCGGGTACCCGCACCTTCTTCACTCCACACGCGTCTAAGCGTTCGTATCATATCCTCACGAGTATGTGAAGGAAGGGTGATCTCAAGCAGCATGATGAGCTCTATGAGCTTTTCGTCATCTAAAGTAGTTACACCTTCGTCAAAAGGCAGTCCGTTAAAGTAGTTTCGTATTTTATTGTTGAGTTTTATAAGGTATTTTTTCTTTTTCTTTGCCATAGTAAAAGTATACCTATATTAGTTAATAGGATAATTGAATATTTCTATTTTAAAATGTTATAATTTGTCAGTTTTTACTGATCCACTCAGGTAATATTTGCAGAGTAGAAGAGATACTTTCATCAAAGAGCGCCCGTGAATCAATAGTTCAACGGTGAAGTCAACCTCTTTAATTCACCGTTTTACGGTTTCTCTAGTTTTGTGATGCCAATACCTGTATCTATCGGGTATCCGGCCTTTGCCCAGCCTTTAAGTCCACCTTGCAGGCTTACGACATTTTTATATCCCATTTTTCGTAATGTCTGTGCCGCGAATGCACTACGACCCCCATTTCTGCAATAGGTCACGATCATAATATCTTTGTCATCAATGAGATATAGTATTTCAAATTCAAGGTTTCCTCGGGTAATAGCAAAAAAATCATCCGCTTTGATCTTACCTTCTGCTCTGAGATTTACTTCACGAACATCCAGCAAAATGATATCTTCATGCTCATCTAGTAAGTTTTTAAGTTTTTTGACTGTGATCTCTCCTGAAGCTTTTTTTGCTTCATCAACCAATTTATCTGTTTCCGGGTATCCTGCCACCATAGGAGAAGACCCCAATAATAGTATGATAGCTAACTGCATTAGTCTATTCATATTTTTTTCCTTAAATTAGCATATTTGATATAAGCAAAAAGAGTAAGATCATCCCTATATTAAAAAGGCTATAAAATTTATATACAGCTGACGAATTTTAATCTACAGTGATGATATTCACTATCTCCACACCATCACACTCTTTTTTAATGCGTTTATGTTTACGTGCATCTTCTTCTGCAAATTCAAGTAAGTCTGCGAAATCATCCTTACTTACAGAAAATTCAAATACTTCTTTTTTTGTTTTCATAGTGACTTGTGTATCTTCTTTTTGTGAAAGTACCAAATTTCTAAGCCCCGAAGCAAATTCACTTTTAATAGATTTTATTACTTTTTCATTAGCAAGTATTTCTGCCAAACTTAGCTCTTTACTCACATCATTTTTACACATAATAGTGTAACTTACGTTTATCATACCTTCCATCTGATGCCTCCTCTTTTACTTATATGATAGTATATTTTTTGGCTTTTCTGTAAAAATATGTCAAATTGTAATATTATTCGTCAGTATATGGATTTTAGAGGGAGGTTCCCTGACAGACCCCTAAGAGTCTGTGGGAGTCTTAGAACAGACTGTATTCTTCTTTGATCGTATTTAAAATACTTTTATCCGCATTGTAAATAAATGCGTAATTGTAGTGGATCGTCTTAAGAAGTTCACGTACTTCTTCTTCACTTTTAAACCAGTGAGGATGGTCAATACCCGGTACTTTTGTTTTTGGTGGCGTAAGAATAACACTTTTAACCCACATATTGCTTCTCATGACGTATTCTCTGGCCTTAGCAATATCTGGAAGGTTATCGGTAAAGATCACAACCTGATCACTTTTGCTGGCTTGCGTACTTCGGAGTTTAGTATCGATGAAAACAGGTAAGAAGTGTTTTGTATATTTGATACGATCCATAGTGTAAGGTAGCCCATGGATATTGCAGAAGTCCACTGCACGTAAGAGATACTCTAAATGAAAAGGAATTAACTCTTTTTCCTGATAAACAAAGCTATCTACTTTGAATGTACTTTTAAAGAGGGTATCAGAGACAAGATAACCGTCTACCTCTCTGTTTATTTTTTCTATGTCTGGTTGTATGAGCTGCATGAGTTCTTTGTCTGTACCAACAAAAAGAGTACCGTCAGAATTTAGTATCTGCTCAAAAGCTTTTCTCCAGTCATTAGGTATAAAAGAGATAGTCCCTTTATGTTTAATGATCATTTTTAGGAAAGTGAGTTCATGCTCTAAGAGTAAGTAGAACTTTGCTTCTTTTTTGATGATAACATATCGTATGAGTTTAAAAGCAGCGAGTTGTATGTCTGATACTTTTATCCAGGCTATTTCTTCATCTTTTCTGACAATATTTTCATCATCATATACGATGGCATATGCACCGTTTGCTATAGCCTGATCAATCTCTTCCTGATTGGATGAGAAAAAAAGATCTCCATGCTCTACTTTTGAATAGTAAACTGTAGCAGCTTCTATAGCATGTATCTTTGGTGTATTGGTAAGTGTGCCTTCGGTAAGGTTTAAAATGTCTTCAATTTTCATAATAAACCTGTTAACCTATGTTCGTTCCAGCCGTTTTTGGCTTTTCAGGACGTATCATACAAAGCCCATCTTGATCTTTAGCTGCAAGAAGCATACCTTCACTTTTGTGACCCATAAGTTTTGCCGGTTTTAAGTTTGCAACAACACACACTTGTGTATCTAGCATATCCTCTGCCGAGTACCACTCTTTGATCCCTGCAACCACTTG
>QMKT01000098.1 GCA_003646505.1 Campylobacterota bacterium | reverse complement strand
GGACGAAGCAAGGGTTAGGTTCACACGGCTAAATAATGCTCTGCAACGCATTGATAAACCGATGTTTGGTATTTGCATAGAGTGTGAAGAAAATATTGGATTCGGACGGATGAGTGTCCGTCCCGAAAGTGTGAGATGTGTGGATTGTGCAAATAATTTGTAGAGTGTTGTCTCCCGACAACACCCTATAAGCTCTCTATATTTCCTACCACTTTCCCAATAATAGTCACTTCATCAGGATTAATTGCCTGCGGTGGATAAATACTGTTATCAGAAATAAGTTCTATCATACCATCTACACGCTGATGAACCCTCTTAATAAATAGTCCTCCTGTTATTGTTGATGCAATAAAGATACCATTTTTATTAATATTGGTTTGTGTTCTATCTAGAAAAACAATACTCCCATCTTGAAGCGTTGGTTCCATAGATTCGCCATCTACATGAATGGCTTCAAGTTCTGTGTTTCCCAGTCCTACCATATTATGCATGATCTTTTCATCCAGGGTAATCGTTTCAAAATCTTCATCAAAAGCATCAGCACCCCCTCCTGCACTTGCACGTATATCCGCAAAATAACGTACCTGAAAAAACTTTTCTGTTTCTTCTTTTAGCATATCTACTGCTTGATCAAAAAAGAGCCAATTCACAGAGATCTTCTTCAGTGCACAAAATTCCAAGATCTCCTCATAAGGAATGGAGTTTCTTTTTTTCATCGTTGCAAAAGTGGCTTGAGGAATGTTCAAGGCAGTTGCAACATCTTTATCAAATACTTTTTTACCTATTCTGCTTTCTGAAAGTACATCTTTCAGTTTTTCTATAATATCTCCTAAAATTAACATTTTGACCCCTTTATTGTCATATATATAGGTAATTATATACTACTTTTCTTAAAAGTATGACAATTTGACATATTTTTTAATAATTATATATTATTTATATACAATTTGACATATTTAAGTTCTGAGGCTTTAGCTGAAGCTTCAGTGAGAGGAAGAGAAAAGGGACTTTGTTTCTTTCCCCCGGAGAATTATTATAAAAAAGGAAATGAAATGGTTTACTCAAGAAATAAAGAATTATTAAGTTATGCGATCAAAATGGGATGCAAAACAGCATCAGATTTTGCAATGTTTTTAAAAGCCAGAGAATCTATCCTTGCCTTGTAGTCAAGTTTTATAAAAGAGCATAGGAACCGTGTAACTTGTTCACGGATAAATGATAGATTGAACATCAAAATTTATTACCTAAACAAGTTTAGGGTTCCTAAAGATATCCTAGCCAAAAAGTAAAATGTCTACCTCATCACCGACCGCTTTAGATGTATCATCTTCTGAAGTTTCAAGTAGTGCAACCTCGCCAAGCATGTTGGTGAGTATCGCAGAGGAACCAACCTTTTTACCTTTAAAGTCAACATAATACTTCCCCTGCAAAAGAGAAGCATTACATGCTGTAAACTCAGCTTTTTTAGCACGTTTTATAAAAGGTTCTTTGAGTGTTGCTTTTACTTTTTGCAATGAAGATCTTCCATACTGCAACTTTTCTATCAAGGGGATAAGATAAAGCAATGCAGTGACCGTAGATGAATAGGCAAAGCCGGGAAGGCCTATGATGAACTTGTCATCTTTTCTCGCTACCATAATGTGTTGCCCTGGCTTCACACGAACCCCTTTAAAAACTACATCACAGCCAAGTTCTACAATGACATCTTTGACAAAGTCAAAGTCACCCACACTCACGCCACCTGTGGTAACCACTATATCACTTTTGTCCAAAGCTGCTCGCACTTCTTTCGTGATATTCTCTTTGTCATCTTTAATACATCCTAATTGCATAGGAATACCATCATACTTTTGGACAATTGCTTCTAAAATATAATTATTTGAAGAACGTATTTGAGAATCATTTGTTTGCTCTTGTCCTAATTCTAAAAGTTCAGAACCCGTAGAGAGTATGGCAACAGTTGGCTTTTCATAGACAAGAACATTTGCAATGTTCAAAGATGCCATTACACCTATTTGAGGGAAGTCTATCTTTGTTCCTTTTGGTATAAGCAATTGCCCTTTCGCATAGTTTTCACCTACTTCACGTACAGAAAAACCTTGTGGCACTTCTTCTTTAATGATAATTTCATCCCCCGAGACTTCTACATTCTCTATGGGGATAAGCGTATCTGCACCATGAGGCATAAGTGAGCCGGTAAATGTTTTAATACACATACCTCCAATGACCTCTTTTTTCAAAGCAGATCCGGCAGGGTTAATGCTTCCTACCTTCAGTGTACCCAGTGTCATATCTTCATGTATGATGGCATAACCATCCATCGCAGAAGTAGGATACTCAGGAGAGCTATGATCTGCGACCACATCTTCAGCCAACACATACCCTAGAGCATCAACCAGGTAAAGTTTTTTTGTTTTATACCTGTTTATTTCAAGATTGTTTATCATCTCAATTGATTCATCAAAGTGGATCATACTATTCCTTATTTTAAAAGCCCTGCACCATTCATCGGTGTGCTTCTATCTGCCGCATAAATGCGTTTACCATGCTTCACATCATATTTCCATATAGGGGCATTGGCTTTGAAATCTTCTACAAATTCATCTATCAGTTCCAATGCTACCCTACGTTTAGGAGAAAACACTGCAGAAACATACGAAGATGTATGTACAGGTACATCACCAATGGCATGTGCCATTTTCACCACTGCTCCCAATGCTTTTGCTTTTTCCTGCCACTCATCAAACCATTTTTGCAATACAGGTTCATAAATGTCAAAACTGAGCGCTTCAATATCATCTTCTGCTCGTATGGTTCCTACAAAAGGGATGTATGCACCATAATTTGATTCAGCTTGTTCATCCAACCATCTGCCAAATATCTCCTTGGTATCTAGTGGACCACTATAAAGTTCCACTGTCTAGCCACCACATACAGGAGGCAGGATAGAAACTCTATCCCCATCTTGAAGTACAGTACTTAGATCATTGACCATGGTGTCATTTAACGCTACAGCACACTTGTCTAACCAATCTGTCAACGTGTTATCTTCTTTTAGTTTTGCAGATACATCCGCCAACGTCTTTGCTTCCATCTCTATAGGTGATTTACCAATAGGTCCTAAAAATTCTACTTTTATCATGAAAAAACTCCTCTATCTATTACCGCGATTATAAATCTTGTTTGGTATAATCATGCTTAAAAAGGGGTGATATGTTATTTGGTTCTATCTCATATCTCAACCTTCTTCCTTTTCAAGTCTTTTTAAAACGTACCATTTCCCATAATGCCACCAAGATGTCTTTTGGGTACAAACGTGCTGTCCCCTCTGCTATCAACAAGGCCCTTAAAAGACGGGCAGTGAACGCCGCATTCATCTCTTCGGTTGAATCAAAAAAATACCGCTGCACAAATCTAGGTATCATCGCACATAAAAAAGTCTATAGTGTTTTACTCTTAGAAGGAGAGAATGAGAGTGACCCAGCTTCTGCTACCTCAAACCAACTTGCCAAAGTCTTAGACTTGCAAGGTAAGGTCCTCATAGGAGACGCTGCACTCAAGCACTATCTTGATGGAGGAAAAGGTATTGATCTAGCTGAAGCATGGTATGACAAAACTGGATTACCATTTGTATTTGCAAGACTCTGCTACAATAAACACAGTAAAGATATCCAAAGAATTGCTCATTTATTTTCACATACAAAAATGCACATACCTCAGTATATTTTAAAAAAAGAAGCAAAGAAAAGAGGAATTACGCCCAAACAACTTACTTGGTATTTGGGTCATATTTATTATCAGTTGGATGATAAGGCGAAGAAATCATTGAAGTTATTTTTAAAGCAGAGTAGAGAAGCAAATTAATCGGTCTATGCACCTTGAGTAGACATAGGGGCTACCCCCTACAGTGTGGCAATCGCTTTCTCTATACGGGAAACAGTTTCATCTACACCCAATATAGCCATGATCTCATCAAGTCCTGAACCCGTCATGCTTCCAAGGAGACTTACCCGTAATGGCATACCTATCTTTCCAAACCCTATCTCTTTAGTCTCCACAAGTTTATCCATTACACTATGGTAGTCACATGGCAAATGTAAGGTTCCCTCCCAGTTTTGCAACATTACGACAAAATCAGCTAAAATTGTTTTTGCCTCACCTTTAAATGCTTTTTTTGATGACTTTTCATCATACTCATTGGGTGCTGAAAGGATCAGGTTGATCTGCTCTGCCAATTCTACAAGTGTTTTACCTCTCTCTTTTGTTGCATCAAGAAGTAACTCTACTTTGTCATGCCCTTCCACATTCACACCATATTCTTTAAGTAATACAGCCAACTTCTCATTTGGCATGTTTTTGATGTAATGGGCATTCAGCCATAATAATTTATCCAGGTTATAATTTGATGAAGACTTATTAATATTCTTAGGATCAAACAGGTCTATCATCTCTGCAATAGAAAATATTTCCTGATCCCCATGACTCCATCCTAAACGTACAAGGAAATTCAGTAGGGCTTCTGGTAGATAACCCATTGCCTTATAGTCCATAACATCTGTTGCACCGTCTCTTTTTGAGAGTTTTTTACCTTGTTCATTATTTATCATAGCAACATGGTTAAAGTTTGGAAGGTCAAGTCCAAGGGCATTATAAACAACGATTTGTTTAGGCGTATTATATAAATGGTCATCTCCCCGGATCACATCAGTAAGTCCCATCAATGCATCATCTATAGCGACAACAAAGTTATACGTAGGTGCCCCATCTGCTCGGGCAATGACAAAATCATCGACTTCAGATGCGGCAATGCTAATCGCACCCTTCACCCCATCGACAAAAAAGATCTCCCCTTCCTGAGGTGCTTTAATACGGATCACCGGATCAACTCCCTCAGGAGGAGTACCGCTAAAATCACGGTAACGTCCATCATAACGTGTACGCTCTTTTTTGGTCATCTGTTCTTCCCGTAAAGTGGCAAGTTCCTCTTTACTCATGTAACACTTATAGGCTTTGCCTTCTTTCAAGAGCTGGTCAATATATTTTTTATAGAGATCAAAACGTTTTGACTGGTATACAACCTCTCCATCATGACTCATCCCTACCCACTCAAATGCTTTGAGTATGGCATCTTTTGCCTCTTCCGAGTTACGTGCCATATCCGTATCTTCAATGCGGAGTAAAAACTCACCTTTATTGTGCTGTGCCGTAAGCCAGGAAAAAAGTGCTGTTCTTAACCCACCTATGTGGAGATAGCCAGTTGGAGAGGGTGCGAAACGTGTAACTGTCATAGTAATACCTTGAAATAAATTATGTGATTGTAGCGAAAATGTGGTTAAGGAGGATTATATCGTAAGTGTGAGAGCGAAGAGCAGAAGCTCTTCAAAGTTTTAACTTTTCTTTTTATCGCTGGTTTTTGTTGTGTTTTTTGTCACTTTTTTTTCTTTTGAAGATGATTTCACATCATTTTTAACATTTTTTGCAGTCTGTTTCCCAATGCCTTCAACACGCTGAAAATCTTCAAACGATTTAAACTTCTCTTTTTTTCTCTCTTTGATAATTGCATTAGCTTTAGCTTCACCAATACCGTTGATTTCCATAAGCTCTACCTTAGATGCACTGTTAAGCTGCCCTAAACTCATACCAAATACTGAAGTTGTTGCTAATACCAAAACGCCTGTCATTAATTTTTTTATCACGCTTATCCTTTTAAATGATTATTTTTAGTTATAGTTTAGTATAACTAATATTATTTTATCTGACTTACCTTAAAAAATAAGTATTTAATATAAACAAGTATAAATTAATAATCATATTTGATTATTTGGCTTACATTATGAATCCTACAGTATAATTCTATAAAAATTAAAGTATTCGTATATGATATCTGTATTTATTTACCCATTTTTAATATCACTGTTTACACTTATGGCAATCATATACTTTAGTCACAAGCATGATCTCTTTATTGATGATGCAGAACATGATAAGCCTCAAAACTATCATAACGACTCAACTCCTAGAGCCGGGGGTATAGGTATCATACTGGGGATATTTTTCATCATGATCTTCCCCCTTGGGTTAAACTTAATTTTTCCGCTTACCCTTGCCTTTTTTTCCGGTATTTTTGAAGATTTCCATAATTCTTTAAGTGCCAGACGTCGTCTCTTTTTGCAGGTCCTGGCAGCACTGAGTGCCATTGGGCTCACAGGTTCTGTGGTAACCTATTTGGGTCTTGGCATAAGTATGCCCTACTGGACGGGAGTGTTCTTTAGTCTCTTTGCTATTGTTGGTTTAATGAATGCTATTAACATTATTGATGGATTTAACGGTCTGGCTTCAGGGATCATCCTCCTTATACTGCTCTCTTTTGCCCTTACCTCTTACGAACAGAACAACATGGAAATACTCAATATTATTCTGATCACGGCAGGATCAACTTTTGCATTTTTCATATTGAATTTCCCAAAAGGTAAAATATTTTTGGGTGATGGAGGGGCCTATCTTCTGGGTTTCATCGTTGCGATTATAGGTATATTTTTAGTAAGTAAATATGAAAGTGTCAGTCCCTGGTATATTTTAGCTATGTTTATTTATCCTGTCTGGGAAGTGATATTTTCAATCATTAGAAAACTTTCAAAAGGTCTTTCTCCACTTAAGCCTGACGCATACCATTTACATATGCTCATCTATAGACAGATCACACAGAGTAATCCGTTGACAACGCTCTGTATTCTGGCAGGCACACTCCCCTTCATGGTTATCTCTACGCTCTTCCCCAACCGTTCCACAACCAATATCGCTGTTGCCGGTTGTTTTATTCTATGTTATCTAGTACTTTATTACATTCTGGACAAAAAGGAGCAGAGTAGAGGACAAGATAACTAGTCCACCCTCACACAATTATTTTTTCAATTTATAAATTTTACTATAAGGAGAAGAGACCACAAGTTCAAAAAGATTTTTATCGTATTTTCCAAGTATAAACATTTGGACATACATAGACTTAAAAATTTCTGTATCCATCACCACAAACTGCCCATAGCTCTTCATGTAGACAATGGCATACTCACCATCAACCTGATAGAGTTGAGACTGAAGTTGAGTCTTGCCTTCTTTCGTATTTTGTGTTGAGATAAAATACTTTACACTCTTTTTTTGCTGTCCTAATGAAATCTCACCTTTTTTTGAATCAAAAACAATGCTATTTCTAAAAGAGAGGATGCCCTCTTTATTCTTCACTGCCGTGGTAGGATAAAAGGAGATCCCTCTTTCAGCCTTTCCTGTTGTTAAATTCAAGTTCCCAAAGACTGCCACGGTAGGAAAGATACTTAGCATACGATAAGGTAAATAAAGATAAATATCTCTCGTTTTTTT
>QMKT01000097.1 GCA_003646505.1 Campylobacterota bacterium | reverse complement strand
CGCCATACGTGAGTTTGGACTTGAGACTCCATTACTTTGTGCTGATACTGTTATCGCCTTGGCAGACGGCACTATCATGCGTAAAGCAAAAGATGTAGAAGATGCACGACGTATCTTAAAGATGCAGTCGGGCTCTACCATATCCATCATCTCTTCTCTACATTATAAATCAAAAGTTTTAGCTTTTTCAGATATCTCTGCAACACATTATCACTTTAAATCATTTGAAGAAGAAGATCTGGAAGCTTACCTTGACAGTGGTTTATGGAGAGGTAAAGCAGGTGGCTGCATGGTTGAAGGTTTTTGTAAAAAGTATATCATATCTGTAGACGGATTTGAAAGTACAGCAATGGGTTTACAAGTAGAGTGCCTGTTACCGTGGATAAAGGGTTAAATTATGTATGAAAATGAATTAAAAGCACTCAAAAAAGCAGGACGTTTTAGAGAGCGTAAGGTATTTGATGTTAGGCTTGATGATCTGGCATCTAATGATTATTTGGGTTTATCTACAAATAAAAAGCAGTTTAAAAAAGCTGTGAAACTTGTAGAAGAGTATACGATCAAAAGCTCTAAAGCTTCTATGTTAGTTAATGGCTATCATCCTATACATAAATTATTTGAACAAGAAATGGCTGAGCAAAATGGTTTTGAAGAGGGGCTTGTGGTTGGTTCGGGGTACTTGGCAAACATGGCACTTATCGAAGCGCTTGTACGTAAAGGTGATATGCTTTTTATGGATGAAGAGTATCATGCCTCAGGCGTGATGGCCTCACAACTTTTAGGTGATAGGGTAGTAACCTTTAAACATAATGATGTACATGATCTAAAAGAAAAACTAGAAGCTCATCCTGCCAAGAGACAGATCATTGCAGTAGAAGGTGTCTACTCGATGGGTGGTGATCTTTGTAAAAAAGAGATATTTACACTTGCTGAAGCATACAAAGCATTGATGATCGTAGATGAAGCACACTCTGCAGGTGTTCTTGGTTTAAAACTATTGGGTATTTTTGAATACTATGGTATCAAGATCAATGAAAGACATATTAAAATGGGTACCTTGGGTAAAGCTTATGGTTCTTATGGTGCGTATATTTTAGCATCTAAAACGATTATCTCTTTTTTGGTCAACAGGGCAAAACCGATCATCTACTCTACGGCACCTTCTATTTTTGATACTGCTTTGGCACTGGTGAATGTAAGATATATACGTAAACATGCTACAAAATATGCACAGCAAATACTGGAACGTCAAATGAATGTAAGAGAACAGTTGGGAGTTTCTTGTCCAAGTTTAATTGTTCCTATTGAAATGCCTGACAATGAGCATGCCTTATTTGTACAAGATGGACTTATATCACAAGGGTATTTGGTGGGAGCTATACGTCAGCCTACTGTGGAAAAACCCATGATGAGACTTATACTCAACTTGAGTGTCTCTATGAAAAAGATAAGGCATGCATTGGCACTCATTAGCCATAACAAGGTACAATAGGTGTAAAATTTGAATTATAGAATAGGAAATTACTAAACTAGCGATAGTGCTTGTGCTGTGGGCATTTGTAAATAATTCGAGTTCAAATTAAAAATGTATATAAAGGGTTTGTGTGTTCAATAGTCTAGTCAAAGGTTCCATCATTTTAGCCATGCTCTTTGGTGTAGCATTGACTGCGGCATTTATCTACGCCTATGAAGAGATCTCTTTGGATGCGGATAAGCTGATCAATTATAAGCCTGAAACTTCTTCTATTATTTATGATAGAGAGGGTAATAAGCTGGCGTATGTCTTTAAAAAACAGCACCGTCTTTATGCACGTTATGATGAACTCCCAAGTTTCCTCGTTGAGGGACTGATCGCCATGGAAGATACAAAGTTCTTTGAGCATAACGGTGTGAATCCAGATGCTATTTTAAGAGCTATTATTAAAGATATCCAGGCTGGAAGTTTTGTTGAGGGTGGGAGTACTTTAACACAGCAACTCATCAAAAATAAAATTCTTAGCAATGAAAAGAAACTTGCACGGAAGATCAAAGAAGCTATCTTGGCCATCAAGATAGAACATGAGTTAAGTAAAGAAGATATCATTGAGCGTTATCTCAATGAAATATCATACGGAAATAACTATTTTGGTGTGAAAACAGCAGCAAACGGGTATTTTCATAAAGAGTTGAATGAGATCACACTCAAAGAGGCTGCTATTTTGGTAGGACTGCCTAATGCACCCAGCTTTTACAACCCGCTTAAACATTATAAAAGAGCTTTGGATCGTGCCAATAATGTACTCTATCGTATGAAAAGTATAGGGTGGATCACACAAAGTGATTACCTCAAAGCAGTAAAAGAGTCTCCTAAAGTCTATAAAACATCTTTAACACAAAACATTGCACCAGGTATAGTAGATGAAGTACTTAGACGCTTTAAGGGTAAACTGGGGGATATACGTACGGGTGGGTATGAAATTTATACGACCATTGATATGAAGCAGCAAGCTATTGCAAAAGAGGCTGTGGATTTTGCGTATAAGAAGGCACTTAAAAAATACAATGAAAAAGCAAAAACATCTACTTTGAATACCGCATTTGTTGCTGTGGAGAGTGCCACGGGAGATATCTTGGCTATGGTAGGAACGACTGATTATAAAAAATCTACCTTTAACCGTGTGACCCAGTCTAAACGCCAACCGGGTTCTTCTTTCAAGCCGTTCATTTATCAAACAGCATTGGACATGGGGTATAACCCTGCAAGTCCACTCACTGACCTGGCAAGAACATTTCAGTATTATTATAAAGGAAAGCCAAAAATTTGGGCACCTAAAAATTATGAACATGATTTTAAAGGCTTTATCTCATTTAGAGAAGCGCTGGTCCATTCACGTAACTTGGCGACCATTAACCTTGTATCAGACTTAGGTGTGAGCACTATTCGTAAACGTTTGGCATTTTTGGATGTACCGCATATCCCTAGAGATATGTCTATTGCCTTGGGTAACCTTGGGCTCAGTCCACTTAAAATGGCTCAGATCTTTTCAGTCTTTGCCAACAAAGGACATATGATAGCGCCAAGACTGGTCTCTTAGATCATCTCTAAAGAGGGTGCGATCATTTATGAAACACGTCCTAAAGAGATAGAAGGTTTTACCACACCTGAACAGGCTTATTTGATGACAGATGTTCTTATGGATGTCATTAAAAGAGGGACGGGAAGAAATGCACGTGTTTCTGGCATAGAACTTGCAGGTAAAACGGGAACAACGAACAACAATATTGATGCATGGTTCTGTGGATATTCTCCTACTATTGAAACCATTGTATGGTTTGGTAGAGATGATAATAAACGTATAGGAAAAGGTGCAACCGGTGGGGCCATCGCAGCACCGGCATTTGCTTTTTACTATAAAAAATTATTGGAGCTTTATCCTGATACAAAACGTACTTTTGATATACCTGAAGGGGTGTTCAGAGGTGAATATGAAGGTAAAGCAGAACTCTACACAGAACACTCCCCACTGCCTTCAAGTCATAAAAAAGAAGTACATCCGTATGATGAGATTGATGAGAGTGATGAGAGTGACAGGATGCTGGAAGAAGAGACAAATATTGTAGAAGATATTGATCCCGATGAGGGAGAGATAGGTCTGGCACCTACACTTAACATTGATGAAGGCCCTATAGAAGGAGTTTATGAAGATGATACAGGGTTTTCAGAAGATTCTAGGGATGAAGGGGATGCATTGCACCCTGGTAGAAAAGTACCTTTAAGACCAGTTTCCAACGATAGTGGTACACTGTTTTAGGATGAAAAGAGAGTTACTTTTTGTTGTAGACCCTATGTGTTCATGGTGTTGGGGTTTTGCTCCTATTATGGAAGAATTACGCACAAATTTAGAAAGTGAGTATACATTCTCACTGGTTCTAGGTGGTCTTCGCACTAAAGGTGAAATGTCTTGGGACGAACGATCAAAAGTTTATCTTCAAGGACATTGGGAGCAAGTGGCTCAGAGAACAGGGCAGATATTTTCAGACACTTTATTTGACAAAAACTCTTTTGACTATGACACTTACCCCGCATGTAAAGCTGTGATCACGGTAAGAGAAGTGTTTGGTATGCAAAGGGCTTTTAAATATCTACATACCATACAAGAAGCATTTTATGCACAAGGTAAAGATATTACAAACACAGATATTTTAAATGAACTGCTTGATGAGAGTTTGGACAGTAGATCATTTAAGACATTTTTTGAAAGTGACAGAGCGGAACTTTTGATGCAGCATGATTTTGCCAAAGCACGCTCTATGGGTGCCAATGCATTTCCTTTCGTGGTCATTATGGATGAAGAGGGACATATGGTATGTCAAAAAGGGTATAGAAGTTTAGAAGATATGAACAGATTATTAAAGGATAAAAATGCATAGTTTCGCACCAGAGATCATACTTATAACAATATTGGGGTTGGTTGTTTTTTCAGATGCCCTTGCTAATAAATTAAAAATACCATCTGTATTTTTACTACTCATCGGTTCTTACACTATCTATACTTATGTTCCTATGGCTGTCCCCATCGATCTCAAACACTATTTTGATGCCATTATTTTGTTTTGTATCCCGCTTATTTTTATGGGAGATGCCCTACATCTTCATTTCTCTGACATCAAAAAATATGGATGGGATATCTTCTACTTGGCAGTGATCGCTGTGGCACTCTCTATCTCTGTGGGGACCAGTATGTACTATTTTGGTATATTTGAGGGATTGACCATTGGTGCCTATGTGTCACTTTTTGCGATCAACATGGCAACAGATGCAGTGTCCGTACAGTCTATTTTATCACGATTTAAAGGTATTTCTCATCATATAAAAGTACTGATAGAAGGTGAATCATTGGGAAATGATGCCACAGCTGTCATTGCTTTTTTCTTCATAGGTTTACCATGGATGATGTCTGGAGATATTAATGCAGGTCACGCAGCACTTGATGCCTTGCGTGTGTTTATAGTGAGTATTGGAATAGGGGTAACGATAGGGTTTGTTTTCTATATGCTTATGAAACTTTTTTCTGACAAAAGAGGTGAATTTTTTGCTTTTATTATAGAAGCTTATCTTGCTTACGTTGTGGCTGAAGAGATGCATGTCTCTGGTATCTTGACACTTATCGTGGCGATCATTACGACAAAGGCCTGGATAGATGCAGACATTAAAGTAGCCCAAGAGGATGAAGCTAAAAGAAATAAGAGTTTTATGCGTAAATTACGTCTAGATGGGATCAAGGCTACAACCACAGAAAGACTTGAATACATTTATGAAATGTCAAAAGAGTTTGGATACATCGCTGCGGTGATGATCTTTTTTGTTTTAGCTGAGATGGTGAGTCTTGAAAAACTTTGGGCATATAAAACAGAGATACTCATTATGTTTGGTATTACAACGCTTATACGGGCTGCTTCTATGGCCAAATTTGCATTTATCGGTGATAAGGTAAAACACATTGCCCCTGTTGGTGTGGAAGGGTGGTTCATTTTGACTTTTTCAGGTATGAAAGGGGCACTCTCCATCATACTTGTACATATGATACCTGCCTCATTTGAACATAAAGAATTTTTTGAAGTGGTGACTACGGGCGTTGTAATGATGTCTATCTTTGTGTATGGAACGACACTTTGGACCTATTTTACCTTTTTTAAGAAAGAAGAAGAGAAACAACTTTTTAAAAATTAACACATATGTTCAGGATAATGGGAGTGTGGTAGGGGCGGTACCCCTGTGTCCGTCCGACTGGATGTTATGGTATTCTGGGAGGAGATGGGACTCCTCCCCTACATTTCCTCTTGCTTCTCGATGCTAATGCATACATCAATATAGTAATTAAAAGAAAGTACAATTTACCCATTAAGATGATAAAAATAAGAGTAGAATGAAATTATGTATTTAAATATGTTTTGTGAGTTGAAGGGGGAAAATATGTTCCCACATGAAATGTGGGAACAAGAAGTTTACTAAACCTCTTAGCAAGAATAAGTAGTCTTAAACTCAAATCCTGTAGGTCTAGCTTCATCTTCATGTACTTGACTTTCAAACATATATGTTCTATATGTATTGATAAATTCAAGAGACATAACTGGTGTAAGGAAATCATAGTCTTCACGAAGGCCTTCAAGTGCTTCTCTTAGTGTACGAGGCATTTGAGGGATGTTCTTCTCTTTGATCTCATCAAGTGTTAACTCAAATAGGTCAATATCCATAGGACCAACAGGCACATCAGCATTTTTGATACCGTCAAGACCTGCTAGCATAAGTACTGCAAAACAAAGGTAAGGACAAGCAGTTGAATCTGGGAATCTAGTCTCAATTCTTGTAGCCATCTCACCCGCACCATAAGGGATACGACAAGCAGCTGATCTGTTTTGGCTTGAGTAAGTCAAGATAGATGGTGCTTCATATCCTGGAACCAATCTTTTGTATGAGTTTGTACTTGGGTTTGTAAATGATGCAACTGCACCAGAGTGTCTAAATACACCACCAAGATATTGTAGTGCCATTTCAGATAGGTTTGCATATTCGCCTTCTTGATAGAACATGTTTTTTCCATCTTTCCAGATAGACTGGTGTACGTGCATACCGTTACCATTGTCACCATAAAGTGGTTTAGGCATAAATGTTGCAGATTTACCGTTAAGGTGTGCTACCATTTTTACAACATACTTGTATTTTTGTACATTATCTGCTGCTTCGATCATGTTTCCAAATTTGATACCGATCTCACCTTGTGCCTGAGCAACTTCGTGGTGACCAAGCATTACAGTCAAACCTACTTCTTCAAGAAGTAACATCATTTCTGCTCTTAGGTCTACCATTGAGTCTGTTGGCATTGTTGGGAAGTACCCACCTTTTGTACCTGGTCTGTGACCCATGTTTCCATACTCATAGCTAGTATTAGCACTCCACTCACCCTCTTCAGATTCAACTCTGTATCCAGTTTGGTTAATACCTGACCAGATTTTTACATCATCAAAGATGAAGAATTCATTTTCCGGACCAAAGTATGCATCATCACCAACACCACTCTCTTCCATATACTTAAGTGTTTTCTTAGCGATAGATCTAGGACATCTCTCATAAAGGTCATTTTTATAGATATCATAAACATCACAAATAAGGATGACTGTACTATCTGCTGTGAATGGATCCATAAATGCAGTTGGAACATCTGGCTTAAGTAGCATATCTGATTTTTCAATCGGCTGCCAGTTTTCAATAGATGAACCATCAAATGGAATACCTGCATTCAACATACCTTCATCTACCGCAGATGCTCTGTATGAAATATGGTGCCATGCACCTTTAATGTCTGTAAATCTAAAATCAATAAACTCAACTTCATTTTCT
>QMKT01000096.1 GCA_003646505.1 Campylobacterota bacterium | reverse complement strand
TGCTATACCTGCTAAATGCAGGATTTTAGATGGTTTTGCTCCGTACTTAATGAAGTGGTATAAAAAAAAGTCGTGTAGTTCGTAAGGTCCTACGATGCCTTCTGTCTCTTGGACTATCTCGTCATCTTCATGAGGGAGGAGTTCTGGACTGATAGGCGTATCTAGTATATCGTCGATGATCTTTGCTATTTTCTCATTACTTTTGTAGTATTCTATAACGTACTGTATGAGGGTTTTTGGTATGCCTGAGTTCAGTGCATACATACTCATATGGTCACCGTTATAAGTAGACCAGCCTAGTGCTATCTCACTGAGATCACCTGTACCGATGACAAGTCCACCTTCTTTGTTGGCGATGTTCATGAGTATGCTTGTTCTTGCACGTGCCTGTACATTCTCATAAGTAACACTGTGCTCATCTTTGTCATGTTCTATGGCTTCAAACTCTTTAAGTGAGATATCTGTGATGTCTACCATTTTTAAAGTCACACCTAAAGCCTCACAAAGCTGTACAGCATTACTTTTAGTACGTGTGGTAGTTCCAAAGCCTGGCATTGTTACAGCGATGATGTTTTTACTGTCCCATCCCATCATTCCAAAGGCTTTGTTCGTAGAAAGTAGGGCAAGAGTAGAGTCAAGTCCACCCGATATGCCTATGACTGCCTTTTTAATGTGTGCATGGCTCATACGCTTGATGAGACCATGTGCCTGTATGTTGACTATCTCATCACATCTATGTATTTTGTCTGTATAGTGTGAAGGTACAAACGGCATAGGATTGATGTCACGTTCTATCTTGCTTATGTTTGGAAGGGCATGAACTTTGATGAGTCTTGTTTTTTTGCGTCTGCCATCACCATAGCTAGACTCGTTTACTCTCAGCCATCGAAGTCGCGCTAGGTCTACATCGGCTGTAATGAAGTGGCTATTCATATTAAAACGCTCATTTTGAGCGAGGGTAGAGCCATACTCAGAGATGATGGCATGACCACCAAAGACAGTATCGGTTGTAGATTCGCCCACACCCGCAGAACTATACACATATGCAGCCATACAACGACCACTCTGTGTCCGCACCAACTCTTCTCGATACTCATGTTTCCCTATGAGTTCATTGCTGGCACTTAGATTAAAGAGTAGGTTGGCTCCATTACTAGCCATGTGGTTAGAAGGAGGTGTGACTGCCCAGAGGTCTTCACATATCTCAACACCGAAGGTCATATCTTTTTTGTCAGAGAAGAGTAAGTCTACACCAAAAGGTACTTCTACCTCAAACAGATCAAGTGTTGATCGGGTAATATCTCGACCTGTATTAAACTGACGTTTTTCGTAGAATTCTTTTTTATTTGGCAAGTATGATTTGGGTACAACACCCAGTACTTTTCCATTTTGGATGACTGCTGCACAGTTATAGAGTCTGTCTGCTTCAAAAACAGCTAACCCGAGAATGGCAATAGTATTCGTCTGTTCTGTTTGCTTGAGTATATATGAAAGTGAATCGTTTTGCACAGCAATAAGAGTTTGGTTAAGTAGGAGGTCACTGGCAGTGTATCCTGTGAGTGTTAGCTCTGGAAATACAATGACGGAAACCTCTTTAGAATGAGCATCATTTATAAGAGATAGGATTTCTTCAGCATTTTTTCTAGGATTTCCTACAACTGTTTTGTTTACTGCTGATGCAACTCTGTAATATCCGTACATTCAAATACTCCCATTAATAAAAACAATGTCGTGGCGAACGCCCTTGAAAGCGGAGCTATTCGAGAGCCACGACGATTTTTTGCTTCGTTTTTTCTAAAAAAATGAAGAGAGAAACAACGCCTCGGCTCAAATTATTAGGAAATTATGCAAAAAATGATTAGTCTCTAGACTCAACCACTTCAATAGAAACAATGTCATCACCGCCATCAATCTGATCAAGAACCATAAAACTCTCAGTATCATTTTCTTCAATAGCACCAAATACTGTATGAACACCATCTAGGTGAGGTGTGGGTACAAAAGTAATAAAGAACTGGCTTCCACCTGTGTTTGGTCCGGCATGTGCCATAGAAAGTGTTCCTCTTCTGTGTGCTTCAGTACTGGTATCTGTCTCACAGTCTATCTGCCAGTCTGGTCCGCCTGTTCCTGCCATAGCTGGATTGTCATTTGAATGTGGACAACCACCTTGTGCCATGAACCCTGGGATCACTCTGTGAAATTTAAGGTCATTGTAGAACCCTGTCTCTGAAAGATGAGCAAAATTTGCTACTGTGTTAGGTGCATCTTCTGCATAAAGTTTAGCCCAGATCACGCCTTTAGAAGTAGTGAATTTAGCATAGTTGTATGTGTCCATAACGCTTTGAACAACGTCATATCTTTTTGATTCTTTTCCAAACATGGTGTTTAGTCCTTATATATTAAAATTAGGCTATTATTATACCAATATTTATTTAGGGGCTACTATGGAATTATGTGTTGCACTTGATTTACCATCAGCAAAAGAAAATTTGGCACTTGCCGAGTCACTTAAAAGTTATAATGTTTGGATGAAAGTAGGGTTTAGAGCTTATATTCGTGATGGAAAAGCTTTTATAGAAGACCTCAAAGCGATCAACCCAGACTTCAAAATATTTCTTGACCTTAAGCTCTATGATATTCCCAACACCATGGCAGACGCAGCAGAAGAGATAGCAAAACTTGGTGTTAATATGTTTAACATACATGCCAGTGCAGGTTCAGTGGCTATGAAAACAGTCATGGAAAGACTCTCGTCGTATGAAAACCGTCCACTTGTATTGGCAGTCACTGCACTGACATCTTTTGATGAAATAAACTTCCAGGCAGTTTATGAAAAAAGTATTAATGAAAAAGCAGAACAGTTTGCAAAAATGTCTTATGAATATGGTCTTGACGGTGTGGTATGTTCGACATTTGAAAGCAGGGTAATCAAACAGGCTACCTCAGAAACATTTTTAACACTCTGCCCAGGAATACGTCCATTTGGTGAAGACGCAGGTGATCAACAACGTGTAGCAACACTGGAACTTGCAAATACAGAGGATGTAGATTATTCTGTAGTAGGAAGACCTATCTATAAAGATCCTGATCCTCAAGCTAAAGTAGAAGATATATTGGAAGTGATTGCTACCTTTTAATCTCTTTTTTTGTCTTTGTCATTTCAACGGCATTATCCATGCCTTGTAACATAAAATACATTCCCGTAATAAAGAGTGCTAAAACGATGAGTGGTGCTAGTTTTTGAAACATTTTGTAACCTTATGAAGTAAATATATATAGTGTTCTATTATGTAATGATAATCAGTTTTTTAGTAATTTTCCTAAAAATCAATGTAACTATCTAAAAAAAGATTAATTTACTTGAGAATGGGGTTTTTTTAAGCTGTCATTTAAGCCTAATGCATTATAATCTCACCCACAAAACACCTGGAGAGCTGGGAGAGCTGGTTTAATCCGCGCCCCTGCTAAGGGCGTGTAGGCTAACGCTTACCGAGGGTTCGAATCCCTCGCTCTCCGCCACCAATCCCCCTAACTACCATACTTTTTGAGTATCCAATCTTTAACCTTTATATGAATCTGCCAATTTTTTATTTATATTTCTACTCTAAACTTAATTACAAGCATATTATAAGATTTCGATACTTCCTCGTCTAAGTCGTATTTTCTCTTCTTTTTCCATATCTTTTAACAGTTTTGATATGATGGGGCGTGAGGTTCCTATGTCAATGGCAATATCTTCATGTGTGGTTTCTATCATAGTATTTTTTTGTGAAAATACCCAATTTTCTAGTCTCTCTTTCATGGAAGAAAACTTTACATCTTCTATGGTATCTACCAATGATGAAATGTCATTTGAGATAGCAGAAAATAGATAAGAACTATATTCAGGCTCTGTCTGCAAAAGTTTCAGTAATATTTTTTTGCATAAAGTCCATCCTGTTGTTTCTTCTACAACAAGTGCATTTGCTATAGTTGTATTGGAGAATATAGTTGAAAATGTATTGATAATACAAGGTTTTCCATCTTCTATAGTATACAATGTAAAGGTATGACCTGACTCATCTTGTACATACACTTTTACAAGACCCTTATCTATAAGAAAAAAGTCTTTGCAAACCTCTCCAGCATAATACACAATGGTATCTTTTTGCATTTTGAATGGCTTTAAATTCTCTTCTACAAGCTGTTTACCGTTATCTGACAATAGTGAATAAAAATAAAAATTTTCTAGTTTCATGCAAAAAGATTAACATATATTACCTTTTAATATCTTATAAAATTTTCTTATGTAATAATTATTACATACATGCACAAGAGGATAACGCTAATATACAAATGTACACATAAAAAACGAAGGATACAATATGAAAAAGATAATCTTCGCGTCGTTTCTAGTATTTTCAATGGTGATTTTAACTGTTGGTTATGCAAAGAGTTCAAATACAGGAATGTCCTCAAGTAGTTTACCCTGTGGCTCAGGTAAATGTGCCGCTGGTGGTAAATGTGGTGGTCCTGCCCAGTGTGGCGGTGCTAGTAAATGTGGTTCTCCTAAAGGTGGTAGATAATAAAATATCTACTTAATTATACTAAGTACGCAAGATGTACTTAGTATGCTCATCCCTGTACGTATAATCTTCTTCTTATAACATGACTTTTGTCTTATACCTTAGTCTAGATCTTTCAATATTTAATTAAGATACTTAAGCTATAATTTAAATTGACCGACGGTCAGTCATAAAGGATATTGATGTCAATTATAGTAGATAAAGAGAAAAAACGAACAGATATAGCCTGTGCTTGTAAAGATATTTTACTTGAGTATGGTATTAAAAATCTCACTATTTCACATATAGCAAAAACCGCTGGCATAGGCAAAGGTACGGTATATGAGTATTTTGAAAACAAAGAAGATATCGTTTTTGAGATTATCTCATCATTTATTGTAGAGCATGAAAAGGAACTAAATAAGATTGTAGGTTTAGACATAAGTACAAAAGAGAAGTTCTTTCATTTTCTTTATCATTTACATATGCCAGATAACTGTGATCAACAGCTAAATATTTATAGAGAGTTCATAGCTATTTCTATAACCACTGGGACACAAGAGATGATTGATTTCAATATCGTATGTAGAAAGAGATTTGCTCATATACTACAACAAATTACACAAGCAGGCATAGATAAAGGTGAAATTCATAAAGAGGCACAAGGTATTGTCAGTGCTTTAATTACTTTTGAACTTGGACTTATCATAGATACACATACAGCAGCACGTGATCCTAAAAAAGACATTGAGACTTTTTTAAATTCCTTGTTTATATTACTTGAAAGAAAGGGATAAGATGCCAAGCATTAAAATATTACTCGTATTTGTTTTGCCTTTATACCTATTTTCTCAAAGTGTGAGTTTAAAGACACTTATTACGCATACAGGAAAACATAATGAACTCATAGAAGCAAAAGAGATCAATATCAAATCTAAAGAACAAGAAGTGGAAGCAGCTAAAAGTGCTTACTGGCCGACTTTTGACATAGGCGCGAGTCATAGTTATGTCTCTCCTAACAGCATAGTAAGTCCTGGACAGGTTTCATCGGCGTATGCAGCCCTCAGTGTGGACCTTTATGATGGAGGTAGAAAAGATGCTTTACTTCGTGGTAAAGACTTTGAACTTGAAGCCTCACATTTTGAAAAAGTTGCTTTTGAGAAGAGCATTACACTTGAAATAGTACGTCACTATTATGGTATCCAAAAACTTAAGGCGACACTTGCTGCCCTAATAGAACGCTCTCTTGAACTAAAAGAACAAATAAAGCGTGTACAGAAGTTTATAGTAGCAGAACTTGCAACGCAAGAAGAGGTAGATAAACTTCAATCTGTCTACGATAACAATAACTACACCATAGAAAATACCAAGCTTTCAATTGTGACAAGTGAGGAAAACTTGCAGTTACTCAGTGGACTATCAGCCAAACATTTAAAAAGAAACCATTTTTTAGAGCCTAAAAATATACATTTTGAAGTATTTGAAAACACCAAGATACTTCAATCCAATGCCAATGCAGTAGGTGAAGCTTCTCATGCCATAGATGCAGGCTATAAACCACAGGTAAATTTATCTGATACTTATAATAAATCACACTATGACGACACTATTACAGGAGGAGACAGCTTTTTGATAGACAATCAAAATAAACTGATGATCTCTGTGAATATGAGAATCTTTGATAATGGAAGAATGGACAGAGAGAGTGAAGCAGTGAAGTATCAAAAACTGGCACTTCAATCTCAAATAGCATATGCAAAAAAAGAACAAAGAATGAACTTTAGACTCTCTAACAAAAGTTTACAGACTACTCGTACTAAACTTAAAAGTGCAAACAGTGCTTTACGTGCAGCAAAAAGTACCTACAGTGTACTCAAACAGAAGTTTGAAGTAGGGTTGGTAGACAACATCGCATTTCTTGATGCTTTGTCACAAAAAACTCTGGCACAAGCCCGATACAAAAATACCATTTATGACTATGAGATAGGTAAATCTATCTATTACTATTATGCAGGGAAAGACCCTAAGGAGTATATACGATGAAGAAAATATTTTTAGGACTAATACTAGTGGCTTTTACTTTGCAGGCGGAAGAAATCTATGCAACCTTTAATGTACAAGCAGAAAAGAATGCCAAGTTGGCATTTAGTAGTAGTGGCATCATAGGGGAAGTTTTAGTCGATGTAACCAGTGAAGTCAAAAAAGATGAAGTCTTGGCAAAATTACAAAACGATGACTTAAAAGCCCAACTAAACATTACTCAAACAGCATTGAAGTATGCAAAATATGATTATGACAGACAACTCAAAGTTCAAAGTATCATTGATAAGGCAAAGTTTGACCAATTTGCTTTTAAATATGAAAATGCAAAAGCACAACTGATATTTCAGCAAGCCATGTTAGATAAAACCAGTCTCAAAGCACCTTTTGATGGGATCATTTACGAAAAAGCCATAGAGGTAGGTGATGTGGTCAGTGGTCAAATGATCACTACTGTCTTTAAGATACAGAGTAAACATAACAGAAAACTCATCTTAGAGTTTGATCAAAAATACCATCAATCTATAAAAATAGGTGATACTTTTAAGTATAAAGTCGATGGTGATACTAATAAATATGAAGGCAAGATCTCTAAGATCTATCCTTATGCAAATACCAAAACAAGAAAGATAAAGGCAGAAGTGATAGCAAAAGACTTTGTTGTTGGATTGTTTGGTGATGGTTATATCACAACTCAAAAGCAAGAGTTTTAAGGTAGGTAAAGTATGTATAAATTTGCGATAAACAAACCTATAACTACACTCATGGGTGTACTTACCTTTATAGTATTCGGACTGATGGCATACAAGACTATGCCTGTTAACCTATTTCCAAATGTAGATTTTCCTGTGGTTACCATACAAACTGCA
>QMKT01000095.1 GCA_003646505.1 Campylobacterota bacterium | reverse complement strand
CTGTAAACGGTGCAGGTGAAGTGCTGGATATTAACATAGATGATACATTGCTTGACGATAAAGAGTATTTGCAGATATTGCTGATCTCGGCGATGAATGACGCCAATAAAATGGCAGAAGACAATAAAAAGTCACAAGCAATGGGAATGATGGGTGGTATGAACCCATTTGGGAAATAAAATGAACCCAGTAACTGAAGCGATAGAAAATGACTCTATAGCAAAAATAAAGTCTCTCTTAAAACAAGGTATAGATATTAATAAACCTATACTTATAGGGGAAGAGTATGATCTCGAAGATTATGATGAGATATCTCCTATCTTTTATGCTATCAGAAAATATGCTTCTTTGGAAATGATAGAGTTTTTCTTAGAGAATGGTGTAGAACTTATGGAAACAGATCCTGATGGTATCTCAGCACTTGATATGGCTATAAAATTCAAACGTTTGGATGTCATACAGTATTGTGTAGACAGAGGGTTTGATCTTAATATCTCTAAGCGAAAATCGGGTATCACACCTGTGATGCTGACTGCCTGTTTTTCAAACATAGAGATGATGCAACTTTTGATAGACAACGGTGGAGATGTGAACGGTGCAGATAAGGCCGGCATGTCACCCAAAGATTATGCCAAAAAACTTGGACAGAAAAAAATGGTTGAATTTCTTACTGAACAAGGTGCAAAATTTAACCGCTATCCTGAAGAATAACCTTTCTTCCTTTTTCTGTAACTCTTTTGTAACTCTTTTTTTTTATACTTCCAGCATCATAACAAACAAGGAACTACAAAAATGAAAAAAATTGTTTTATCAATGGCAGCAGTGGCATCAGTAGTATTTGCTGATGGAGACATTACACCGGTTGAGCCAGTAGTAGAAGTTAAAAATACAACTCTTGCAGCTGAAAAAAGCATTTTAGATAGAGTTCATTTCAAAGGTGATTTAAGATTAAGATATGAGAGTATCGAAAGAGATGATACTGATAACAAGTATAGAAACAGATATCGTTTAAGACTAGGGGCAAAGATTGATCTAATAGAAGATCTTCAATTTGAAGTTGGTATGCGAAGTGGTTTTGCAAATCCAACTTCAGGAAACCAAACATTCCGTGATGACGAGCCTTTGAGTGACTACTTTTTCCAATCACTTAGATTCAACATTTTAGGGTTGGCGTATAAGTCTGATAATTCTACTTATAAAGTAGGTAGACAACCATACATGATGTACAGACCTATTAAGTCACAACTTGTTTGGGATAACGATGTTTCTATGAACGGGGCAAACTACCAATATAAAGATGAGTCAAAGATAATCACTTTAGGTGTGAACCAGCCAACTTTGGAAGAGAAAGCTACAGATGCCGCAGGTGATGTTAACCTTTTTTTAGCACAATATGTACACAAAACAAAATTGGAGTCTGCAAAACTTAATTTAGGTGCTGGTATCTATTATTATGATGGGCTAAAAGACAATAGAACTCTTTTTGGCTCAAGAAAAGGTAATACCATGTACAAAGATGAAAATGGCAATAATCGTTATGTAAATGATTACCATATTGTAGAAGGATTTGGTGAACTTCAGTTTAAAGATGTATTTGGTATGCCACTTAAAGTTGCAGCAGGAGTGACATATAACTTTGCTGCAGACGAAAATAACTTTGGGTATGATCTAGCACTTCAATTAGGTAAAGCTAAAAAAGTCGGTGACTGGCAAGTAAAATACTCGTATACAGATCTTGAAGAAGATGCGACATATGGTGCATATTCTGACTCAGATAACTTTGGTGGTGGTACAGCTGCAAAAGGACATGCAATCAGAGCAAAATACAAAGCGGGTAAAAACCTCTATCTTGCGGGTAACTTCTTCTTCAATAAACTTTATGAAAGTAAAAGTAAAATAGATGGAATAGAACCGGACTATGAACGGGTACAGTTGGATATGATTTATAAATTCTAACCTTAAATTCACTTTTTATAACATAAGTAACTTGCTTACAATTTGGTAACAAAATTGTAATACTTTTTTTCTATAATTCTACCACTATAATACAATCGAAGGAAGATAATGAATAACACATTCAAGATGATGCTTGGAGCAGGGTTTGCCACAGCAGTAGCTTTTTATGCAAGCAGCATTATAGGAGACGCATCCCATGGTGGGTTTTTAGTTTTAGCAGCCGTATTTGGTGCTTATATGGCGATGAACATTGGAGCAAATGATGTTGCTAACAATGTGGGACCAGCTGTTGGTTCTGGTGCGTTGACTATTGGTGGTGCTGTAGTTATCGCTTCTATTTTTGAAGCTTCGGGAGCACTTATTGCTGGTGGTGATGTTGTTGGTACGATCAAAAAAGGGATCATTGATCCTGCTGCCTTTGGCGGAGATCCAATGGTCTTTGTTTATGCGATGTCTGCGGCACTCTTAGCAGCAGCACTTTGGCTAAACCTTGCCACATGGCTAAAAGCACCTGTATCAACAACACACTCCATTGTCGGTGGGGTACTTGGTGGTGGTATTGCTGCTGGTGGATTCGCTATTGTCTCTTGGGGAACTATGGGTAAGATCGCTGCCTCATGGGTCATCTCTCCAGTATTGGGTGGTGTGATAGCTGCTATATTTCTTTATATTATCAAATCACAGATTATGTATAAAGAAGACAAGCTTACGGCTGCTAAAAAAATAGTCCCTATATTGGTAGCGGTAATGGCTGCGGCATTTATCACATACCTCACACTCAAAGGACTTAAAAAAGTGTGGCCTGTGATCGTAGAGACCTTAAGCTTTTTGCCACAAACTAAAAAGCCTACATTGTCAGTAGCACTATTCTTGGGTGCTATTGGTGCAGGAATCACTTATATTATTGTCAAGCCTAAAATCGCAAAAAGAATTGTAGGTATGGAAGCTACAAGAGCATCAATTAATTTACTCTTTACTATACCGCTTGTCTTTGCAGCGGCGCTTCTTTCTTTCGCGCATGGTGCGAATGATGTTGCCAATGCTGTTGGCCCTTTGGCTGCAGTCTATGATGCCCTCACTACACATGGAGTTTCAGCAAAAGCAGCGATTCCTTTGTGGGTGATGATCGTGGGTGGGGTAGGTATTTCTATAGGTCTTGCACTTTTTGGGCCAAGACTTATTAAGACAGTAGGTTCTGAGATCACGGAGCTTGACCAGATGAGAGCATTTTCTATTATGATGGCTGCATCTATCACTGTGGTGATTGCTTCACAGCTTGGGCTACCTGTTTCTTCTACGCATATTGCAGTAGGTGCCATTTTTGGTGTTGGATTTTTAAGAGAGTGGTTAGACAGTAAAGAAACAGGGGCCAAACAGGAAAAACTTCATGCCGCTGTTGAAAAACAAAATACAATGAAAGCTGAATTTTCAGACATCCGGGATACAGGTGATTACAAGAGACAAGTAGAGATGATAGAGTCACTTAAGACACAAAAGAAAAAAGTGAAAAGTCTCAAAAGAACATTACGTGAGAACTATGTGAAGCGTGGCATGGTTAAGAAAATTGTTGCGGCATGGGTCATTACTGTCCCTGCAGCGGCAATACTTTCTGCGATCATCTTCTTCATTCTTAAAGGAGTGGCTGTTTAAGTCGCTCCCTTACTTCCTTTACTGTTGGTTCTATAATTTGGGATAAAGGGCTACTTTAGAGGTTCTCTTTATCCATCTGTGTTATAATCCACAGATGCAAAAAGAAAATATAAGTCCTGCCATTGAAATTGTAGTGATCGAAGATGAAGAAGATATCTTAGAGCTCGTAGAGTATCATTTGGTTAAAGAAGGCTATGCAGTTACAGGTTTTCTCTCTACTGAAAATGTGGAACAGTTCTTAGAAGAAGAGACGCCTTCTTTGCTGATCGTTGATCGTAATTTACCTGGTATGGAAGGCAGTGAATTTGTTGCCTATTTGCGTGAAATAGGGTACGATATCCCCGTTATTTTTCTTACCGCAAAAGATCAGGAGTTTGAACTGGAAGAAGGGTACGAGCGGGGAGGAGATGATTATATCTCTAAACCTTTTAGCCCAAAAGTTTTGACCCTTAGAGTCAAAGCACTGCTTAAACGTTCAGGTGTCTTGGTCAAACAGGAACGTATTAAACATAAAGCACTGACTATTGATGTGGTCAAAAAAGATCTTTATGTAGAAGGAGAAGCAGTTTCCCTCACTAATCTTGAATTTAATCTTCTGCATACATTTATTAAAAATATTGACAAAGCGCTCACCAGAGATTTTCTTCGTGATGAAGTTTGGCCATCCAATGGTGAAGGGGTTAATGACAATGCTATCAACGTTGCCATTAACCGACTGAAAAATAAGATAGACCCGGAAAATGAACAGAATTATTTTCATCCTGTGTGGGGAGTAGGATATAAATTTTCATAAAAATATGTCAATATGACATATTTTTACTCTATCTGATGTAAGAAACGATACACTTCCCGTATGAATAAATTAGAAACTCTTGAACACTATTTTGGACACAGCGCATTCAGACCTTTACAGGAAGAAGTAGTAGATGCTATCTTGGATAAACAGGATGTATTGATGATCCTTCCTACAGGAGGAGGAAAATCACTCTGCTATCAGCTCCCTACACTTCTCATGGAGGGTATCACAGTGGTTGTTTCCCCTTTGCTGGCATTGATGCATGACCAGGTGGTAGCTCTTCAGGAAAATGACATCTCTGCAGCGATGCTCTCTTCCATGCAAACCCTTGAGGAGAGTCAAGAGATAGAAGCACAGTTACGTCGCGGTGAGATAAAACTGCTTTATGTCGCACCTGAACGTCTGACCAATGCGTATTTTTTAAATCTCCTGCATCAACTGCCTATCAACTTTTTTGTTATAGATGAAGCACACTGTGTGAGTGAATGGGGACATGAATTTAGAGAGAACTACCGAAGACTCTCTTTACTAAAAGAGCAGTTTTCGACTACTCCTATCGCTGCCTTTACTGCTACTGCTACCCATGCTGTAGAGAGTGATATCGCAGCCAATCTTGGTCTGGTAGAACCAAAACGTGTAAGAGGATCTCTTTTCCGCGAGAACTTAACCATTAATGGAAGACACCGTATAAAAGACGGACGGGCACAGCTTATTGAGTTTTTGAAACTGCATAAAGATGAATCGGGTATTATCTATACACTTTCACGCAAGTCTACAGAAGCTATAGCACAGTTTTTACAAGGAAAAGGCATTGAAGCCAAGGCTTATCATGCCGGACTGCCTACGCAAGAGAAAAATACTACTTATGCAGACTTTGTTGCTGACCGGGTACAGATAGTCGTAGCTACTATCGCTTTTGGTATGGGTATAGACAAATCCAACATTCGTTTTGTCGTACATATGACCATGCCAAAGACCTTGGAAAACTTTTATCAGGAGATTGGACGAGCAGGGAGAGACGGAGTGGAATCTGAAACCCTGTTACTTTTCTCAGCACAGGATATAGTGCAGCAAAAGATGTTCATAGAAGATCTTCCCGAGACACCGTATAAACAACATGCCTTCAACAAGCTTGATGCCATGGTACGTTTTGCTAACTCTGAGAACTGTAGACATGAGAGTGTCGCAGCCTATTTTGATGACAGGATAGAGGCGTGTTCAGATAAATGTGATAACTGTACATCACCTGCGAGTGAAAAAGTAGATATCACTACCGCAGCACGTATGTTGCTCTCAACTATATTTAGAACAGAGCAGAATTTTGGTTTACATTATGTAATAGATGTACTCAAAGGTAGCAAAGAACAACGTGTCTTGCAAAATGGTCATGACAGTCTTTCTGTCTATGGCATAGGAGAGGAGTACTCTAAAAACCAATGGCTTACCATAGGTGACAAACTTTTAGAGCTTGGTGCTGTTGAGATAGGTGAGTTCAAAGTCTACAAGTTGACAGCATTTGGGATAGAGGTTATAAAAGGTACACATACTATAGACCTCAAAAAAGAGAGACTCACAGTTCAAAAAGCAGAAAGTAAAAAGAAAGTGACGTATTTTGATGACTATGATGTAGATACCTATGATAAGTTACGAGATCTGCGTACACAGATAGCCTCAGAAAAAGGCATACCTCCTTACATCGTATTTTCTGACAAGACACTAAAAGACTTGAGTAACAAACAGCCTCAGGATAAAGAAGAAATGTTAGCGGTACATGGTATAGGTGAAGTGAAATTTGAACGGTACGGGAAAGAATTTTTAGAGGTGTTGCTTGATGGATAAATATGATTTATCTATAATTAATAAATTTATTCTATAATGTACTTATAATTAATAGTACAAGGAGAACCCATGCAAACAGTTGGAATACGAGATTTACAATTAAACCCAGCTTCATTTACTAAGCCTTTAGAGAGTAATGAGTTTGTTATGATTACAAAAAGAGGTAAACCTTTAGGTATAGCAACAACATTTAATGACAGTATCTTAAATCATGGTTTGATGGAGAGTATTGTACTTAAAGCATTTAATCAAGGTGATATTTCATTAGGTCAATTAGCCACAGCACTTAAATTGACAAAAAAAGAAACCATGAAGTATTTGGAAATAGTAAATACACCTGTTACTGATTATGATTTAGAAGAAGATATAAAAGGCATAGAGGCATTTCTATAGTGAACTTAATAGTTAGCGATAGTACAATAATCATTACACTTTTAAATATAGAGAGAGTAGATATCTTAAAAAATATTTTTGATGAGGTGTATATCCCTACTAAAGTATATAATGAGGTGGTTGTAGAAGAGGATGTCACCTTAGAAGCTTCATTTTTTATAAAAAAAGAGATAGAAGACAGAACACTTTATAAGTTACTGTCCCGAAGTTTAGATGCGGGAGAATCTGAAGCGATAGTTCTTGCAAAAGAGATGAAGTTATCGCTTATCATAGATGAGAAGAAAGGTAGAGGGATAGCCAATAATATGGGTATCAATATAATAGGATTTCTTGGGTTACTCCTTTTAAACCATAAGAAAAAATATTTACACGAAGAAGAGATATTAGAGGTTTACAATAGTGCAAAAGAGGCTAGCTTTAGAGTAAGCCAAAGATTAGAAGAACAATTTTTTACTTTATTAGAAGTGTCAGCAGCAGAGCATAGGCTATCAGAAAAAAGTATAGAAGCTGATGTGTTTTTTGAAGATTAAGTAAAAGGAGGGAAGAATGCAATATCTTATAGAGAATCAAAATATTCCCTCTACACTAGAACCACATATCAAAGATACACCCTCGCTCCATAACTATTTTGAAATACGTTTTGATGGCATAAGACCTAAAAACTATTGTGGCTTCTTGTCTATAAATAATGAGAGTTATTTTATTATTCCTAAAATATCTGATGATAAGACTCAAAACCTTAATACCTTTATCTACATGCTTTTGTATCCTAAGCATTTGATTGATGTGGATGATAATTTGGAGCTTGGGAAAGGTGATGATTTGGAATTTGTTTTGGAGTATAAGATCAAGCCTTTGTTGGAAGAGTATTTTTATGGTGATGACAATGGATTAACAGAGGTTTTGAAAATATGTAATATGAATGATATTGTAGTTGACAATGTTGGGGATGATAATGAATAAACCCTTAT